>NZ_JAIUGW010000016.1:0-125481 GCF_020164795.1 Mesorhizobium sp. ES1-3 | reverse complement strand
ATCTCCCCCACGAGGGGGGAGATCGGCTAATCATGCCGATGCCCAAAATGCCGGGCCGCCACGTCGACATGGGTATGTGCGGCATGCGCTTCGAAACGTTCGGTCTCGCTGACATCGTTCGCCGCTTCGTTCGGGCACCAGGTGCCGCCGATGACGATGCCTTCCGAGATCAGCCGCTGGTCGGCGACCAGCGACGCGCCGACCGCGTCGACGAAGGTGAAGCGGCCCGGACGCTGCCGCAGCACGGCGACATCACCCACCGTGCCGACGGCCAGCGTGCCGAGATCGGGCCGCGCGATCGCCTGCGCCGGCGCTTGCGTCGCGGCACGCAAAACCTCGACCAGCGGCATGCCGAGCGCCATCAGCTTGGACATGCAGACCAGTATGTCGAAGGCCGGCCCGTCGACGCAGTAGAGATGCACGTCGCTCGAGATGACATCGGGCGCCAACCCTTCGGCGAGCATGGCGCGAGCGACGTCGAAGTCGAATGAGCCCATGCCGTGGCCGAGATCGAAGATGACGCCGCGCTCGCGCGCCAGCCGCATGTCGGGCCGCACCATGCCGGAGGCGAAGACCGGCGCGTTGGGGAACGGCCGGAAGCAATGGGTGAGGATGTCGCCCCGGCGCAGGCGCGGCAGCACTTCGGAGCGGCCGGGCGGCGGCTCGTCTATGTGCGCCATCAGCGGCAGGCCGGCCTTGTCGGCGGCCTCCAGCGCCAGATCCACCGGCGCGATGCCGCTGGTGCCGCCGGCATGCTTGCCGGAGCGGACCTTGACGCCGACGACCACGTCGGCGTGCTCGCGCACCGCCGCCACCACCTCGCGCGGTTCGCAAAGCCGGAGATCGCCGCACTCGCCGACCGACACCGTCCGCGAGAAGCCGAAAAGCGGCAAAGGAAATGTTGACATAGGCCAGGATGCGCACCTTGGAGCGCTCCATGACATGACGGCGGAAGCCGAGGAAATTGCCCGCGCCGGCACTGCCGGCATCGATGAAGGTGGTGGTGCCGCTCTTGGCGGCGAGCCTGTCGGCATCGACGCCGAGCGAGGTGCCGCCCCAATAGACGTGGCTGTGCAGGTCGACGAGACCGGGCGCGACGATGCAGCCGGTCGCGTCGACGACCTGCGCGGCGCTGTTCGCGGGGATGTCGGCGTCGACAGCGGCGACGCGGCCATTGGCGATGGCGACATCGCGCGGCGCGTCGATGCCGGACGCCGGATCGATCAGCCTTCCGCCCTTCAGCAGGAGGTCGAATTGCATGGAGGTGCCTCCGCCTTATTACGTCGCCTTTCAGGCCGGTCTGTACGCGACGGCCTCGACTTCGATCTTGATGTCGATCATCAGCCGCGATTCGACCGTGGTGCGCGCCGGCGGATTTTTCGGGAAGTGCCTGGCATAGACCGCGTTGAAGCCGCCGAAGTCGCGCGCGTCCTCCAGCCAGACGGTGGTCTTGACCACGTCGTCCATCGTGCAGCCGGCGAGCGCCAGTGCGGCCTTCACATTGGCGAGCACCTGCTCGGTCTGTTCCGTGATGCCGCCCTTGACCACGATCCCGTCGCCGCCGACCGGAACCTGGCCCGAGACAAAGACGAAATCGCCGGCCCGCACGGCGGGCGACAGCGGCACATGGGATGTTCCAAAAGTCTGCTTGGGCAAGGGACGGCCTCCTCCGATGACACGGCAGGGCACCGAGGCGCCCGCTTTGGGAGGAGATTTACCTCGATCGGGGCGATCCCGATAGAGGCCTAGTTGGAAAGCAACAGTCTTCGAAATCCATGTTGCTTTATTACAGAAGCGCTTGCATCGTGCGCTTGCCGGACGGGCTCGACGCCACGACGGACAGACCCCTGGCGAGACCGGAGACGCCGACGATGACCTTCGACAAGAACCCGTTCCCTTCCGGCGACGCCGACCGCCACGCGCTGTGGGAGATGCTGGTGCGGCGCGACATCGACGCCTTCATCGGCCAGGACTGGTCCATGGTCGAGAACGACTTCGTCGTCGAAAGCTTCTTCGGCATGCACGCGCATTTCCTGGCCAACGCCGACGCCTGGCGGCTGCAATTCCCCAAGCTGGAAATCTATCGCGACGAGTGGTTGCGCCAGGCCAAGGAGACGGCGGCGACCAAATTCGCCGAGCCGCTGCGCGAGGCGCTGTTTCGCGTCACCAATCTGCGTGACATCGATGTCGACGGCGACCGCGCCGTGCTGCACAAGAAGTTCGACGGCTCCGTCGCCAAGGCGGATGGCAGCGTCGACCGGCTGAAATGGCAGACGCTGTATTTCTGCAGGAAGGTTGGGGCGAGCTGGAAGATAGCCGGCTTCATCGGCTACATGCCCTATCCGCTAGGCGCCTGACATCGCGCCTTCGTCATCCGCGCAATTCGCCGTGCCGGCCGCTCAGTAGAGCGTGAAGAACGTCGGCAGCAGGCCGCTTTCCCGGAAATACTCGACGAGTTCGATGATCGGGAAGATGGCGAGGAAATAGAGCCCGTCATAGAAGGTGCGCTTCAACGCGCGCGTCGAGAACTGCAGCTCGTCATTGTCGCGGTAGAGCAGTGGGTTCGGCCAGAACCGGGGCGTCGCCTTGATATAGGTGGAATAGGCCGGGCCGAACTTGCCCAGGAGATATTCGGCTT
Source organism: Mesorhizobium sp. ES1-3 (assembly GCF_020164795.1). Lineage (NCBI taxonomy): Bacteria > Pseudomonadati > Pseudomonadota > Alphaproteobacteria > Hyphomicrobiales > Phyllobacteriaceae > Mesorhizobium > Mesorhizobium sp. ES1-3. Next base: position 122,843 of record NZ_JAIUGW010000016.1, on the reverse strand, counting down.
CCTTGCGCGCCGTGACGCGAAAGATCAGGAAGCTGGCAAGGCCGAGGGCGGCAGCCGCCACCAGCGAGCCATAGAGCAGGCCGATACCGACCGCGCCGACCGTCGAGAAGAAATAGAGCGGGTTCTGGCTCATCGAGAACGGCCCGGTCGAAACCAGCTCCTCATTCTTCTTGCCGCCGACATAGAGGATGCTCCACAGCCGGCCGGCGACGCAGGCGAGCACCAGGCAGAAGCCGAGGAATTCGAGCGTCTCATGGCCGTTCGAGCCTTCGCTGAGCGCCGGTTTGGTCAGGAACAGGAGCAGTACCGCCAGCGCCGCCGCGACGCGGATGAAAATCAGCCGCTTGCGCTGGACGAAAGCCTTCGAAACCGGCTTGAGGGAGGCGTAGCTCATTGGTGTTTTCCTGGGCGCTCTGTGCGAGCCCGGCCACTGGGGCGCGCCATTGATGGCGGATACAAGGCGCTCACCCTCTATCAGCGCACCGCGAGGCGTTCGTAAAGGCCTTTTGCGCCAGGCAGAGCCATCCTTACGAATTTGTATGCCACCGGACAGGCTGGAGTGAAGTCGCCTGCCTATTGTCCGGATCGCCGCCGCAACAATCGACATCGGGACATCAGCCATGCTCGCGCCCAACACGCTCCCCGCCGCACCAAGCCAAAACCGGGTTCCCGAAGTCACTCTCGATTTCTGGCTGATCAAGCTGATGGCGGTGACCATGGGCGAAACGGCGGCCGACTATCTCGCCGTCAACCTCGGTCTCGGGCTAACCGTCACCTCGCTGATCATGACCGGCGTCCTGGTCGTCGCGCTTGTCCTGCAGTTCGCGCAAAAGCGTTACGTGCCCTGGGCCTATTGGCTGGCGGTGGTGCTGATAAGCGTCGTCGGCACCCTGGTTACCGACAACCTCGTCGACAGTTTCGGCGTGCGCCTGCAGACCACCACGATTGCCTTCTCGGTGGTGCTCGCGGCGACATTCGCGGTCTGGTACGCCACCGAGCGGACGCTGTCGATCCACACCATCTTCACCACCAGGCGCGAAATCTTCTACTGGCTGGCGATCCTGTTCACCTTCTCGCTCGGCACCGCCGCCGGCGACCTTGTCGCCGAGAGTTTCGACATGGGCTATCTCTCCACCGGATTGCTGTTCGGCGGCGTGATCGCGCTCATCGCGCTGGCCTACTACCTCATCAATCTTGACGGCATCCTGGCCTTCTGGCTCGCCTATATCCTGACGCGGCCGCTCGGCGCCTCCTTCGGCGATTGGCTGTCGCAGCCCCTCGAATATGGCGGTCTCGGTTTCGGCACCACCTTCACCAGCCTGATCTTCCTCGGCTGCATCATCGCCCTGGTTCTCTACATGACGCTCAGGAAGAAGGCCGATGAGCTCGACGACATGCTGCTGGAGTCGGATTGAGCCGGCACCGAAGTTTCGGCGGTCGCTTGCGTTGAGGCGGCACATCCCTTGCCGATTGGCTGAAACATCCGTCGCTTCGTCATCCACGGGCGGAGCAAGGAGCGTAGTGACGCAGCGCGGACCCGAGGATGACGAAGATGGGAGGCGCTCCGAATTTCCCGCGGCCTGATGCCATCCTAGGAACCAACCCGCGCCGGTGATAGCCTGTCCCGGATATCGGAACTCAACCGGAACAGCGATGCGCCTACTTCTTGTCGAGGACGACCACAGGACGGCGGACTATATCATGCGAGGCCTGACCGAGGCCGGCCATGTCTGCGACCTCCTGCGCAACGGCCATGACGGGCTTTTCGCGGCGACCAGCGGCGGCTACGACGTGATCGTCGCCGACCGGATGATCCCCGGTCTCGACGGCCTGTCCATGGTCAAGGCTGTCCGCGCCGCGGGCGTGCGCACACCAGCGATCTTCCTCACCTCCGTCGGCGGCATCGACGATCGCGTCGAGGGGCTCGAGGCCGGCGGTGACGACTATCTGGTCAAGCCCTTCGCCTTTTCCGAACTGCTTGCCCGCATCAACGCGCTTGGCCGGCGGCCGGCCGCGCAGGAGCAAAGGACGGTCCTGCGGGTTGCGGACCTCGAGATGGACCTGATCATGCGGCGGGTGGTCAGGCGGGGCCAGCCGATCGACTTGCAGCCGAGGGAGTTCAGCCTGCTCGAGGTGCTGATGCGCGGCGAGGGCCGCGTCATCACCCGCACCATGCTTCTGGAACGCGTCTGGGATTTTCATTTCGATCCCAAGACCAGCGTCGTCGAGACCCATATCAGCCGGCTGCGGGCCAAGGTCGACAAGCCGTTCGACACCCAGCTCATCCACACCATCCGCAACACCGGCTACAGCCTGCACGCGCCGCTCGCACCATGACAGGAACGTGGGCCCGCCTGCCGCGCAGCACGCCGTTCCGGCTTGCCCTGACGTTCGCCTTCCTGTTCATGCTGGCCTTCATCCTGGCGGGCGCCATCGTCTACCAGATGATGAGCGCCGATCTTGCCGAGCAGCTCGACGACACCGTCAAGGAAACCTACGCCGTCATCGCCTCAACCTATACCGACACCGATCCCAAGGAGCTGGTGGAGACCATTGAGAGCCACTCCTTGCGGAGCCCGAAGAAGGAGCAGCTGTTTTCGCTGACCGACCCAGCCGGCAACCGCCTGGCCGGCAACTTCACCGCCGCGGGACTTCCCGAAGGCTTTTCGATGTTCGGCGCCGAAATGCCCGGCCTGCCCGCGGGGACCGAATACCGCGCCTATTCCGGTTCGCTCGGCGCCAACACACTGACCATCGCCTTCAGCCTCTCCGAGACGAAGGAGCTGGAGGCGATCATGCTGATGAGCTTCGGCTGGGCGACCCTGATCATCACCGGCCTGGCCGTCACCGGTGGCGCCCTGCTCGCCTCGCGCGTCCAGCGCCGTCTCGACGGCATCGCCGCCACGATGGTAGACGTTTCGCACGGCAGGCTGGATACCCGCATCCCGCTGACCGGCAAGGGCGACGACATCGACATCGTCTCCAGCCAGGTCAACGCCGCGCTCGACCGCCTGTCGGCGCTGGTCGAAGGCATGAAACAGGTCAGCGCCGACATCGCGCACGATTTGAAGACGCCGCTCAACCGCCTGCAGATGATCCTGGAGGGCGCCGCCGACAAGGCCGCGCGGCACCAGGACGTTTCCGACGATCTGGCCGACGCGCGCATGGAGGGCCACCAGATCAACGAGACCTTCGATGCGCTGCTGCGGATCGCGCAGATCGAGGCCGGCGCGCGCAAGGCGCGCTTCACCGATGTCGATCTCGGCGAGATCCTGCGGACCATCGCCGAAATCTACACCGACGTGGCCGAGGACGATGGCAAGTCGCTGTCACCGCCGCGGCTGGAGGAGACGACCGGCCGGATCCATGGTGACCGCGAACTGTTGACGCAGATGGTCGCCAATCTGGTGGAGAACACGCTGCGCCATTGCCCGCCCGGCACCTCGATCAAACTGTCGGTGACGCGTCAGGGCGACCGCGTCCTTGCCTGCGTCGCCGACAACGGACCCGGCATTCCCGCCGGCGAGCGCGAAAAAGTGTTTCAGCGGCTCTACCGGCTGGACCACAGCCGATCGACGCCAGGCAGCGGTCTCGGCCTCAGCCTCGTCCGGGCCATCGCAGACCTGCACGGCGCGACCATCACACTCGAGGATTGTAAGCCTGGGCTGGCCGTGGCGGTGAGTTTTCCGCTGGCAATGGATTGACTTCAGAAACTGGCGAGAGCCGGCATAACGGCCATCTCCCCCGCAAGGGGGGAGATCGCTGTTACGTCACCGGTCGATCCGCGTCGACAGGATGATCGATGACGCGGTTCGTTCGACCCCGTCCATGGCGCCGATCCGGTCGAGCAGCGCGTCAAGGTCGCGGATGGACGGCGCGTCGACGATGACGATCATGTCGAAATTGCCGCTGACGGAGTGCAGCGTCCGCACGGGCGGCAGCGCCTGCAGCGCGCGCACCACTTTGTCGGCGAGCTTGGGCGTGACGGTGAGCAGCACATGCGCCCTGACCAGCCCCTGCTCGTAGTCCGGCGCCAGTCTGACGCCATAACCCGTGATGATGCCGCGCTGCTCCAGCCGCTCGATCCGGCTTTGCACCGTCGTGCGCGACACGCCGAGCTGCCTCGCCAGTTCGGCCGTCGAGGCGCGCGCGTTGGCGCGCAGCAGGGAAAGCAGGGCCTGTTCGGCGTCACTGAGCATTTCGACGAATCCATTCGGCAAATCGACAAAAGATAGGGTTCACTTTGCAGAATTCCACGCTTCCTTTCGCCAGGCAAGCTGCGATGATTCCGGCAAACGCAGATGGCAGGAGTATTTGACCATGAATAACATCGTTATCGTCGGGGCCGGCAAGATCGGCTCGACCATCGCCGAAATGCTCGCTGAAACGGGCGACTACCACGTCACCCTCGTCGACCGCTCGGCCGCGCAGCTCACTGCCGCCGAGGTGCCTGACGGCGTCGAGACGCTCGAACTCGACATCGCGGCGGTTGGCGCGCTTGAAGCCGCGCTCGCCGGCAAGTTCGCCGTGCTGAGCGCCGCCCCCTTCCACCTCACCACGCGCATCGCCGAGGCGGCCGCCAGCGCCGGCGTGCATTATCTCGATCTCACCGAGGATGTCGTCTCGACCAGACGCGTCAAGGAGCTGGCACGCTCCGCCAAGAGCGCCTTCATCCCGCAATGCGGGCTGGCGCCGGGCTTCATCTCGATCGTCGCCAACGACCTCGCCAGCCGCTTCGACACGCTGGAAAGCGTGCGCATGCGCGTCGGCGCGCTGCCGCAATACCCGTCCAACGCGCTGAACTACAATTTGACCTGGAGCACCGACGGCGTCATCAACGAGTATTGCGAGCCTTGCGAGGCGATCGTCGAGGGCGAACTGGTCGAAGTGCCGCCTCTGGAGGAGCGCGAGGAATTCTCGCTCGACGGCGTCACCTACGAAGCCTTCAACACCTCGGGTGGGCTGGGCACCTTGGCCGAGACGCTGAAAGGCAAGGTGCGCACGCTGAACTACCGCACCATCCGCTATCCCGGCCATGCCGCGATCATGAAGGCGCTGCTCAACGACCTTGGGCTGCGCCACCGCCGCGACGTGCTGAAGGACATTTTCGAAAGCGCCCTGCCGGCAACGCTGCAGGACGTGGTCATCGTCTTCGTCACCGTCTCCGGCCGCAAGAACGGGCGTCTGCTGCAGGAGACCTACGCCAACAAGATCTATTCCCGGCGCGTCGGCCAGACGGTGCGCAGCGCCATCCAGATCACCACGGCTTCCGGAATCTGCGCCGTGCTCGACATGCTGGCCGATGGCTCGCTGCCGGCGACCGGCTTCGTCAAGCAGGAGGATATCGCGCTCGAAGCCTTCCTGGCCAACCGCTTCGGCCGCGCCTATGCCCAGTACGAGATGGTTAGCCGGCTGGCGGGGTGATGGTTCGCGCCTTTCCTCTCCCCTGTCGATCGGGGGAGAGGTGTCGAGCGAAGCTCGACGGAGTGGAGGTCGACCTGGCTCGGGCGGTGTTATTTCAAGCCGGGCGATGCCTCGTCCTGGTTGATTGAGGCTGGTGGCGAGCTGTCAGCGGCCGCGCATTTGAGGACCGGCTTCCCCCACTCCGTCGCTGCTTCGCAGCGCCACCTCTCCCCCCTCCGGAGGGAGAGGAAAGGGGCGGGACACCTCAAATATGCAACGCGTGCCCCAGCGCCTTCAGCGCCGCTTCCTGGAACCCCTCGCCTTGCGTCGGATGCGCATGGATGGTGCCGGCGATGTCCTCCAGCCGCGCGCCCATCTCCAGCGCCAGCCCAAAAGCCGTCGACAGCTCCGACACGCCCTGACCGACCGCCTGAATGCCGAGCACCAGATGATTGTCCGCACGCGCCACGACGCGGACGAACCCGTCCTCGCCGAGCTTCGTCATGGCGCGGCCATTGGCGGCGAAGGGGAACAGGCCGATCTTGATCTCGCCCCGGGCCTTGGCTTCCTCGGGCGACAGCCCCGCCGTCACCAGCTCGGGATCGGTGAAACAGACGGCGGGGATCGAGCGCTTGTCCCAGCTGCGCTTGTGGCCGGCGACGATCTCGGCGACCATCTCGCCTTGTGCCATCGCCCGGTGCGCCAGCATCGGCTCGCCGGTGACGTCGCCGATGGCGAAGACGCCGCGCATCGAGGTCCGGCATTGGTCGTCGATCCTGATGAACTTTCCCGCCCTGTCGAGATCGATCTGCTCGAGACCCCAGCCCTCGGTCACCGGCTTTCGGCCGACCGTCACCAGGATCTTGTCCACGGCGACCTTGCCGCTCTTGCCGTCCGACGTCTCGACCAGCAGCGCATCGCCTTTTGTCGACAGTCCCTTGGCCTTGGCGCCTGTCATCACCTCGACGCCGAGCGCTGCGAGCCGCTTGACCACCGGCCGGGTCAACTCGGCGTCATACTGCGCCAGCACGCGCGGCAAGGCTTCGACGACGGTAACCTTGGCGCCCATCTTGGCGAAGGCCATGCCGAGCTCGAGGCCGATATAGCCGCCACCGACGACAGCAAGCCTCTTCGGCACTTCGCCCAGCGCCAGAGCCTCGGTGGACGAAATCACCGGTCCGCCGAACGGCAGGAACGGCAGCTCGACCGGCGCCGAGCCGGTGGCGATCACGATCGTCTCGGCCCGGATCACCTGGCTTCCGGTCTCGGTCTCGACCTCGACGGTCTTGCCGTCGCGAAAGGTCGCCCAGCCATGCACCGTCTTGACCCCGGCCTTCTTCAGCAGGCCGGCGACGCCACTGTTGAGCCGGCTGACGATTCCGTCCTTCCAGGCGACGGTCCTGGCCAGATCGAGCGCCGGCGCCGTCACCGAAATGCCGAGCGGGTTCTTGCCTCCGGCCATATCGGACACCTTCTCGAACTCCTCCGCCGCATGGATCAGCGCTTTGGACGGGATACAGCCGACATTGAGGCAGGTGCCGCCAGGCTTGCCGGCCTCGACGATGACCGTATCGACGCCGAGCTGCCCGGCACGAATGGCGCAGACATACCCGCCCGGGCCGGCGCCGATGACCAGCAGCTTGCAGGAGATTTCTTTCACGATGGCACGCTCTTTTTGATGGAGGCCCCCTCATCTGGCCGCTTCGCGGCCACCTTCTCCCCGCTGGGGAGAAGAGACTGGCACAGGCGTCGATAACCTCCTCTCCCCTCGGGGAGAGGTCGGATTGCCCCGAATTGCCTTTGCAATTCGGCTGGCAATCCGGGTGAGGGGGACTTTGCGACCGTTCTCATACCCTCTAATCCACGAAGATCAGCGCCGGCGTTTCCAGCAGCGCCTTGATCCGCTGGATGAACACCGCCGCGTCCCAGCCGTCGATGACCCGGTGGTCGAAGCTCGACGACAGGTTCATCATCTTGCGCGGGATGAACTGCGTGCCGTCCCATAGCGGCCGCACCATCATCTTGTTGACGCCGATGATCGCCACTTCCGGATGGTTGATGACCGGCGTGGTCGCCACACCGCCCATGGCGCCGAGCGAGGTGATGGTGATGGTCGAGCCCGACAGCTCGTCACGAGTCGCGGTGCCCGACTTGGCCGCCTCGGCCAGCCTGAAGACCTCGGCGCCGCAATCCCAGATGTCGCGCGCCTCGGCATGCCTGACGACAGGCACCACCAGCCCCGACGGCGTCTGCGCGGCGATGCCGATATGGACGCCGCCATGCTGGTGGATGATGCCGGCCTCGTCGTCGAACAAAGAATTGAGCTGGGGCTGGTCCGCGATCGCCTTGACCATCGCCCGCATCAGGAACGGCAGCAAGGTCAGCTTCGGCCTCTCCCCACCCCCTTTGGCAACACGCTTTTCCTTGTTGAGCGCGGCCCGCAATTCCTCGAGCGCCGTCACGTCGATCTCCTCGACGTAGGTGATGTGCGGGATGCGCGATTTCGACAGCATCATCTTCTCGGCGATCTTGCGCCGCAAGCCGACCAGTTTGATGTCCTCGATCGCATCGTTGCGGGCGAGACCCGATGCCTTGGCCACTTGCGGACCGCGCGCCAGGAAGGCCTCGATGTCTTCGTGGCCGATGCGGCCGGCCGGGCCGCTGCCTGCGACTTGCCTGAGATCGATGCCGGCCTCTTTCGCGCGCAAGCGGACGGCCGGCGAGGCCAGCGGCTTTTCGCCTTCCGGGCGCGGGGCGCGGGCCGAGGACCGTGCGACAGTCTTGGCGGCGGCCGGCGATGGTGCGGGTTTTGTCGGCGCCTCGGCGGGCTTTGCCGCCTGGGGTGCCGGTACGGTTTCGGGTTTCGAGCTCGCCGGCTTGGCGGGCGCTTCAGCCTCGGCGGTTGGTTTCGCGTCTTTGTCGGCGGCTTTCACATTGCCCGCGCCCGCCACCTTCAGCCGCACGATCGGCGAACCGATCGCCACCGTGTCGCCGATCTCGGCGCCGAGCCACAGGATCTCGCCATCGACGGGCGACGGGATCTCGACCGTCGCCTTGTCGGTCATGACAGCGGCAAGCACCATGTCCTCGCGCACGATGTCGCCGATCTTCACATGCCATTCGACGAGTTCGGCCTCAGCGACGCCTTCGCCGACATCGGGCAGCTTGATGATGTGTTCGCCCATCTCAGGCCTCTCCACTCTAAGCTTCCAATGTTTCTATGAGCGCACGGCCGACCCGGGCCGGCCCCGGAAAATACTCCCACTCCTGCGCATGCGGATAGGGCGTGTCCCAGCCGGCGACGCGGGCCACTGGCGCCTCCAGATGGTAGAAGCAGTTTTCCTGCACCAGCGCCGAGAGTTCGGCGCCGAACCCGGAGGTCAGCGTCGCCTCGTGCACGACGACGCAGCGCCCGGTCTTCTTGACCGAGGCCACGATCGTGTCTAGGTCGAGCGGCAGCAACGTCCTGAGGTCGATGATCTCGGCATCGATGCCGGTCTCCTCGGCCGCGGCCTGCGCGACATAGACCATGGTGCCGTAGGCGAGCACAGTGACGGCGGAACCTGCCCTACGGATCGCCGCCTTGCCGAGCGGCACGGTATAGTGGCCGTCGGCGACCTCGCCAAGCTCGTGCTTCGACCACGGCGTCACCGGCCGGTCGTGATGGCCGTCGAACGGGCCGTTGTAGAGCCGCTTCGGCTCGAGGAAGATCACCGGGTCTGGATCCTCGATCGCCGCGATCAAAAGCCCCTTGGCGTCATGCGGATTGGATGGCACCACCGTCTTCAAGCCCGACACGTGGGTGAACAGCGCTTCTGGGCTCTGGCTGTGCGTCTGGCCGCCGAAAATGCCGCCGCCGGTCGGCATGCGCACCACGATCGGGCAGGTGAAATCGCCGTTCGACCGGTAGCGCAGCCTTGCGGCTTCCTGCGTCAGCTGGTCGTAGGCCGGATACATGTAGTCGGCAAACTGAATCTCCACGCACGGCTTCAGGCCGTAGGCGGCCATGCCGATGGCCGAGCCGACAATGCCGGATTCGTTGATCGGCGCGTCGAAGCAGCGGCTCTTGCCGTATTTGGCCTGCAGCCCGTGGGTGACGCGAAAAACGCCACCGAAGAAGCCGACATCCTCGCCGTACACGACGACTTTGTCGTCGCGCTCCATCGACACGTCCATGGCATCCCGAATGGCCTCGATCATGGTCCGCCTTGGCATGGCTCAGACTCCCGCCTGCTGGCGCTGGCGCCTGAGATGCGGCGGCATTTCGGCATAGAGGCCCTCGAACATGTCGCGCGTCGACGGCTTGCCGCCGGCATGCAGCGTGCCGTGGCTTTCCGCCTCCTTCTGCGCCGCGATCACCGTGTCGAGTATTTCCGCCTCGGCCTGCGCGTGCCGCTCGTCCGACCAGACGCCGAGCCTGATGAGATGGTTCTTCAGCCGCACGACCGGATCGCCGAGCGGCCAGGCGTCGGACTCGGTCTTGGGCCGGTAGGCGGAAGGATCGTCCGAACTCGAATGGGCGCCGGCGCGATAGGTGACATATTCGACCAGCGTCGGCCCGAGATTGTCGCGCGCCCTGGTCGCCGCCCATTTGGCCACGGCGTGCACCGCCAGATAGTCATTGCCGTCGACGCGCAGCGAGGGGATGCCGAAGCCGAGACCCCGCGCCGCGAACGTGCCCGAGCCGCCGCGCGCGATGCCCTGGAAAGTCGAGATCGCCCATTGGTTGTTGACGACGTTGAGCACGACCGGCGCCTTGTAGGTGGAGGCGAACACCAGCGCCGAATGGAAGTCGGATTCCGCCGTCGAGCCGTCGCCGATCCAAGCTGCGGCGATGCGCGAATCGTTCGAGATCGCCGAGGCCATCGCCCAGCCGACCGCCTGGATGTACTGCGTAGCCAGATTGCCCGATATCGAGAAGAAGCCGTGCTCTTTCGACGAATACATGATCGGCAGCTGCCGGCCCTTCAGCGGATCGGCCTCGTTGGAGTAGATCTGGTTCATCATCGTGACCATCGGATAGCCGTCGGCGATCAGCAGCCCGGCCTGGCGATAGGTCGGGAAGTTCATGTCGCCCGGGGCAAGCGCCTTGCGGAAGGCGCAGCTCACCGCTTCTTCGCCCAGATGCTGCATGTAGAAAGAGGTCTTGCCCTGGCGCTGCGCCATCTGCATGCGCGCATCGAAGGTGCGCAGCGTCATCATGTTGCGCAGGCCTTCCAGCAGCTCCTCGCTGGAAAGCAGCCCGGCCCACGGCCCGACGGCTTCGCCGTTGCGGTTCAGCACGCGGATGATCGAAAACGCCATGTCGCGGATGGTGCGCGGATCGACATCGATGTCGGGGCGCGGCACCGAGCCGGCCTGGGCGATGGTCACGTTGGAGAAATCAGGCGTGCCGCCCGGCCGCACTTCCGGCTCCGGAACGTGAAACCGCAACATCCCAGCATCGGCCATGACCTCGACTCCTCCAATGTTGCCCGGGTGCGGATATTTGCACATCCGCGCCTCCAGTGCGAATTCGCCAAGCAAGTCATCCGGGTATTGGTTCCGGCCGCGCCGGCCGATCCCAGCCTCCCGCGCTCAGGATGAAGATATGTCCGCGAAATTTCTTGTCGATGTTGAGCAGCGGCACGCAATTTGGCGCAAGGTTGCGCCGTGTTTGTCGCCAGATAAGGCGATTGGGTGGCAAGACTTGGGGTTCGCCACGCTCGGCGCCCTTCCTCTCCCCCGTCGATCGGGGGAGAGGTGGCGAGCGAAGCTCGACGGAGTGGGGGTCGACTGGCTCGGGCGACGTTCCTTCGAACCGGGACGACGCCTCGCCTGATTGAGGTTCTGTGATGAGTGCCAGCGGCGGCGGATTTGAGGACCGGCTTCCCCCACTCCGCCGCTGCTTCGCAGCGCCACCTCTCCCCCCTCCGGAGGGAGAGGAAGGGCGCCAAGGTTGGCGAACTCGCGCTTTTCCCCTGTCCGCGATCGGAGCCCCTCCCGAGAGAGAAACCCGAGTTGGAAAACGTTCACTCCATCCCCGCAGCATGCTAACCACCCTGCATGGCACAGAAGAAAGCATTCGAGGTCGATTCCTGGCTCGCGAAGCCTGATCCGCGCATCTCGATCGTCCTGCTTTATGGCCCCGATCGCGGCCTCGTCTCGGAGCGGGCAAAGGCCTTTGCCGGAAAGACCGGCCTGCCGCTCGACGATCCGTTCTCGGTGGTCAGGCTCGAGGGTTCGGAGGTCGATCGCGATGAGGGCCGGCTGCTCGACGAGGCCCGCACCGTGCCGATGTTTTCCGATCGCCGGCTGCTCTGGGTGCGCAACGCCAGCGGCCAGAAGGCGCTGGCCGACGACGTCAGGGCGCTGACGGCGGAGCCTGCGCGCGATGCCATCATCCTGATCGAGGCCGGCGACTTGAAGAAAGGCGTCGGGCTGCGCGCCGTGGTCGAGGGCGCGGACAATGCCATCGCCTTGCCCTGCTATGCCGATGAAGCCCGGGACATCGACACGGTCATCGACGACGAGCTGCGCAAGGCCGGCATGTCGATGACGCTGGAGGCGAGACAGGCGCTGCGCCGCAATCTCGGCGGCGACCGGCTGGCCTCGCGCGGCGAGATCGAAAAGCTCGTCCTCTACGCCCATGGCCAGAAGGAAATCGGGTTGGAGGACGTGAGGGCCATGTCGGGTGACGTGTCCGGCGCGTCTTTCGACGACGCCGTCGACGCGCTACTCGAAGGCAAGATCGGCGACTTCGACACCGCCTTCACGCGCCACTGCCAGGGCGGCGGCCAGCCCTTCCTGGTGCTGTCCTCGGCGATGCGGCAGATACAGCAGATCCAGGTCATGCGCGGCCAGATGGACTCAGGCGGCCGCAACGCCGCTTCCGTCGTTGCCGCCGCGCGTCCGCCGGTCTTTTTCGCGCGCCGCAAGCTGGTGGAGAAGACGCTGGAGCGCTGGAACAGCGAAGCGCTCGGCCGCGCGCTGACCCGCCTGCAATCAGCCGTCCTGCAGACACGGCGCCGGCCGGACCTGTCGGTGGCGCTGGCCAGGCAGGCGCTACTGGGGATCGCTGTCGAAAGCGCGCGGCTGGCGCAGAGGTAGAGAATTGGCCAATCTCCCCCCTTGCGGGGGTTGAGGAGTGCTCCGCGAAGCGGACGGAAAGCCAACTGCTTGGCTTTTCGAACGACGAACGTCCGGCAGGACAGAGGGGGGCGCTGTCCCGCCAGCCTATCTCAATAGGGCCCGCGCCCTCGGCCGAACTGATGTTCCGTCGGCGCTGCCCCTCACCTGCCTGCCGGCATCCTCTCCCCGTAAACGGGGCGAGGGACGCTCTTATCGCTGCTTTCGCCAATCACCGGCGCCGCAAGACAGGCGCCGGCCTCGCACCCTGCCCCCGGCAGGGGGATGAGGGGCGGCGCCAACGCTTCAAATTAACTGCAATATTTGCCGGCTAAGCTCTAATCCTGCTTCAAGCGCCGGCACAGCTCGTCCAGTTGTTCCAGGCTCCGATACGCAACCCGCAGCACACCGCCCTTGCCCTTGTGGTCTACCGTGACGATCATGCCGGTCGTATCGGTGAGCAGCTTTTCCAGGGCCAGCGTATCGGCGTCCTTTTCGACGGCTGGCGCGGCAGGTTTGCTGCCGTTGGCACTGGTGCCGGCCGGCATCTGCGCCAGCGCCTCGGCCTGGCGCACGGAAAGGCCCTCCTCGACGATGCGCTTGGCGAGACCGGCCGGATCCTCCGCCGTGACCAGCGTGCGGGCATGGCCGGCCGACAGCGCGCCGTCGACCAGCATGTCGCGGATCACGTCGGGCAGCTTCAACAATCTCAACGTGTTGGCGACATGGCTGCGGCTCTTGCCGATGACCTGGCCGAGATCGGCCTGGGTGTAGCCATGGTCGTCGATGAGCTGCTGGTAGCCCTGTGCCTCTTCGACCGGATTGAGGTCGGCGCGCTGGACGTTCTCGATGATCGCCAGCTCCAGCGCCGTGCGGTCGTTGACTTCGCGGATGATGACCGGGATCTCGGTCAGCCCGGCACGCTGCGCCGCGCGCCAGCGCCGCTCGCCGGCGATGAGCTCATAGCGGCCGGCCTGCGTCGGCGAGGGCCGCGCCACGACCGGCTGCACCACACCATGCTCGCGGATCGACTGGGCGAGGTCGGTCAGTTCGGCATCGCCAAAATGCCGGCGCGGATTTCTCGGGTTTGGGCTGAGAAACTCGATCGGCACCTTGCCGTCGGCGCTCATGCCGGGCTTTTCCGGTGCGGCCGGGCGATCGATCTCGCCGATCAATGCCGCCAGTCCGCGTCCCAGTCTTTTCCTCGACAGATCTTCGCTCATCTTTATTCCACGTCTATTCAGATCGTTTCGGCGTCGAATCGGCTGTTAATTATGCGGCCGATCTAATCAAGCGGCACGCAATTTGCGTTCGCGGCGGATCACTTCGGAGGCCAGTTGCAGATAGGCCTGGCTGCCGGAGCATTTCAGATCGTAGAGGATGGCCGGCTTGCCATAGGACGGCGCCTCCGACACCCGCACATTGCGCGGAATGATGGTCTCGTAGACCTTGTCGCCCATATGCTCGCGCACGTCCTGCACCACCTGGTTGGCGAGATTGTTGCGGCCGTCATACATGGTCAGCACGATACCCTGGATGGTAAGATCCGGATTGATCGAGCGACGCACCTGCTCGACCGTTTCGAGCAGCTGGCTGAGGCCTTCCAGCGCGAAGAACTCGCATTGCAGCGGGACGAGAACGGAATCGGCTGCCGCCATTGAATTCAAAGTCAAAAGATTGAGCGAGGGCGGGCAATCGATCAGCACATAACCGAAGCTGGCCGAACGGTCGGCCGCGGCGCGCAAGGCGTTGCGCAGCCGCAGCACCCGGTCCGGCGCCGAGGCGATCTCCATCTCGATGCCGAGCAGGTCGAGCGTCGAAGGCACGATCGACAGGCCGGGCACGGCGGTCGGAATGGCCGCCGCCTCGAGTTCCAGTTCGCCCGTCAGCACATCATAGGACGAGACCGTCCGGTCCTTGCGGTCGATGCCGAGGCCGGTGCTGGCATTGCCTTGCGGGTCGAGGTCGACGATCAGCACTTTTTCGCCGATTGCCGCCAGCGCGGTGGCCAGGTTGATGGCGGTGGTGGTCTTGCCGACACCGCCCTTCTGGTTGGCTACGGTGATGATTCGAGGGCCATTCTTCATCATGGGTTTATGCCAGAAATTCATCTTTGGGTCGCCGAATAATCAGACCTTGTCTCGGTTCAGACAGGTCGCACATTGGACAATTCGAGGATGACGCCGCTGGCGTCGGTCACGCTTGGATGTTCTACCAGATCGAAGGTCCACCGGTTAACGCTTTCTTGCACTTCGGCCCGGTAATCCCGGCCTTTGTGAAACAGCGCCCGCGCGCCAGAGGCCAGCCAGGGCGCCGACAGGTCGAGCAGGACCGAAAGCGGGGCCAGCGCCCGCGCCGTGACGATTTGCGGCTTCGAAACAAGCACATGGCTGTCCTCGATGCGGCGCGCCACGACCCGCGCGGGCAAGCCGAACTGACCGATGACGGTCTGCAGGAACGAGGCCTTCTTGCGGTTGCTCTCGACCAGATCGATGCTGGCTCCCGGGCGCTCGGCGAGCAGAAACGCCATGACAAGCCCGGGAAATCCGCCGCCCGATCCGATGTCGACCCAATGTGCGGCTTCGGGCTCTATCCGCGCAAGCTGCGCGCTATCCAGGATGTGGCGTTGCCAGACATCACCGGAAGTCGATTGCGCCACGAGATTGATGCTGCGGTTCCATTTCTGGAACATCTCTTCGAACGCTACCAGGCGATCGAATGTTTCACGTGAAACCGGACCGGCGGCGTCCTGCAGGCTCTCGCGGGAGAAAGACCTCACGCAACGTCCCTTTGCTCGGCTTTTTCAGCGGTTTCCCAATGACGGACATGCGCGACGATGACCGCCAGCGCCGCCGGCGTCATGCCTTCCATGCGCTGCGCATCGGCGATGGAGCGCGGCCGCCGCGCCTGCATCTTCTGCTTCAGCTCGTTGGACAGCCCGGGCACGCCGGCGAAGTCGATGGCCTCCGGGATCAGCCGGCTCTCCTCGTGCCGGATCTGCGCGACATCCGTGCTCTGGCGGTCGAGATAAACCGAATATTTCGCTTCCGTTTCGAGGCGCTCCGCGGTCTTGGCGTCGATGTCATGGAATTTCGGTTCGACCATGGCCAGCCAGGCAATGTCGACACCGGGATAAGCGAGCAGCTCAAAGCCCGACCGGCGCACGCCATCGCGATTGATCTCGAGGCCGTGCCGCGCCGCCTCGTTCGGCGTCATGGTCAGCGAAAGCACCAGCTGGCGCGCTTCGTCGAGCCGCCGCGTGACATCGCCAAAACGTTGCATCCGCCGCGCCGAGGCGATCCCCAGCGTCTGCGCCAGCGGGGTCAGCCGCTCATCGGCATTGTCGGCGCGCAGCGACAGCCGGAATTCGGCCCGCGAAGTGAACATCCGGTACGGCTCGCTGATGCCGCGGCTGGTCAAATCGTCGACCATCACGCCGATATAGGCCTGGGTGCGGCTGAGCACGACCTGTTCCCCGCCCGCGGCGCGCCGCGCCGCATTGAGGCCGGCGAGCAGGCCCTGCCCGGCGGCCTCTTCATAGCCGGTCGTGCCGTTGATCTGCCCGGCGAGAAAAAGCCCGGCAACGCGCTTGGTCTCCAGCGTCTGATGCAGTTCGCGCGGATCGACATGATCATATTCGATGGCATAGCCCGGCTGCAGCATGACGGCGCGCTCCAGCCCGGGAATGGTCTTCAGGATGTCGAGCTGAACGTCTTCCGGCAGCGAGGTCGAAATGCCGTTGGGATAGACGGTGTGGTCGTCTAGCCCTTCCGGTTCGAGAAATATCTGGTGTCCGTCGCGGTCACCGAACTTGACGATCTTGTCCTCGATCGACGGGCAATAACGCGGCCCAACGCCTTCGATCGAGCCGGAATACATGGCCGAGCGGCCAAGATTGGCGCGGATCAGCTCATGCGTGGCCGCGGTCGTGCGCGTAATGCCGCAATCGATCTGCGGCGTCACGATGCGGTCGGTCAGCAGCGAGAACGGTACCGGATTTTCGTCCGCCGCCTGGCTTTCCAGCGAAGCCCAGTCGATGGTTCGCCCGTCCAGCCGCGGCGGCGTGCCGGTCTTGAGCCGCCCGAGCTTGAAGCCGGCGCGGTCCATCGTCGCCGACAGTCCCATGCTGGCCTTCTCGTTCATCCGGCCGGCGACAATCTTCTTCTCGCCGATGTGAATGAGCCCGCGCAAGAACGTCCCTGTGGTCAGCACCACGGCGCCGCAGGCAAGCCGGCGGCCGTCCGCCAGGAGAACCGCGGCTATTTTCCCATCGGAGATCTCGAAATCGAGAACTTCGCCCTCGATCACGTCGAGATCGTTCTGCTGCCGAATCGCTTCCTGCATGGCAAGGCGATAGAGTTTCCTGTCGGCCTGCGTACGAGGTCCGCGCACCGCCGGCCCTTTGCGGCGATTAAGCAGACGGAACTGGATGCCGGCGGCATCCGCCACCCGGCCCATCAGCCCATCCATGGCGTCGATTTCGCGCACGAGATGCCCCTTGCCGAGCCCGCCGATCGCCGGGTTGCACGACATCACGCCGATCGTGTCGAAACGCAGCGTCACCAGCGCGGTCGTGGCGCCGCCGCGCGCTGACGCGCTGGCCGCCTCACAACCGGCATGGCCGCCACCCACCACAACCACATCATAGTGATCGGTCATTCTATTTTGGTCCCGGACTCAAAGAAGATGAGCGACACATGTCCCCACGAGGCGGGAGTGTCAAGAAAACTTCCTCGCGACGTTTCACGTGAAACAGCCAAACCCTGCTTCTGGCCGCGTTTCACGTGAATCACGGCCCACGATGTTTCACGTGAGTCAGCCGGAGCTTCTGCCACCGACCATGCATGTTTCACGTGAGTCATTTCCCGATGCAGAATTGGGAAAAGATCACGTCGAGCAAGTCTTCGACGTCCACCGCTCCCACGATCCGCCCCAGACGATCCGCCGCCAGACGCAGCTCTTCGGCGCGCAATTCCTGGGGCATACGTTCATCGGCGGCGCCATGCAGATGCCGGTTCGCATCCCCGAGCAACTCGACATGCCGCAGCCGCGACGGCAGCACATCGCCGGCATCGCCGGCTGCCTCGGTAGCGCGGCGACCGATCTCCGCCAGCAATCCATCCATGCCCGTCCCGTCGACCACCGATATGCCGAATTCGTAACGCCCGGTAGCATCGTGGGCCGACACCCTACCAAGCAGGTCGAGCTTGGTTCCGACGCGCAATGCCGGCGTCGTCATCGGCAGCGGGCCGGCGTCCCTGGGGTCGGCGGCGTCCTCGAGCAGCAGCACCAGATCGGCGCGATCCGCCTTGGCTTTCGCCTTCTCGATGCCGATCGCCTCGACCTTCCCAGGCGCTTCCCGCAGACCGGCCGTGTCGGTCAGTCTGACACGCAAGCCCTCGAGATCCAGCACGACCTCCAGCAGGTCGCGGGTGGTGCCGGGTTCATCCGTTACAATAGCCGCATCGCGCCGCGCCAAAGTGTTGAACAGACTGGACTTGCCGGCGTTGGGCGCACCGAGGATGACGACTTCAAAACCGTCACGGATGATCTCGGCGGCATGAAATCCCCCTATATGGCGGTCAATCTCCGATATCATCGACCGTACATCAGACCAGACCGTGTCCGAAACAGAACCTGGCACATCATCCTCGTCGGCAAAGTCGATCTCGGCCTCGACCATGGCTCGCGCATGGATCAGGCGCCGACGCCAACCGAGGTAAAGCTCGCTCTGCGCGCCCCCGGCATTCTGGATAGCAAAACGCCGCTGCGCTTCGGTCTCGGCGTTGACGAGATCCGCCAGCGCCTCCGTCTCGACCAGGTCGACCTTGCCGTTGAGAAAGGCGCGGCGCGTGAATTCTCCCGGTTCGGCATGCCTGACGCCGTCGAATCCGGCGATCGTGTCCAGCATCCTGGCCACCACGGCGCGGCCGCCGTGAACATGGAACTCGGCGACATCCTCACCAGTGAAGCTGGCTGGACCGGGGAAGAAGACGACCAACCCGGTGTCGAGCACCGTTCCATCTGGTGCCTTCAACTTGCGCAAAACCGCCGCGCGCTCCTTAACCACGCCACCGACAATCGTTTCGAGAACGAATCGAGTCCTGGGGCCGGATATCCGCAGCACCGCGACGCCAGCCGGAAGCCGGCCGCTCGACAGCGCCACGATCGAATCGCCTGAAATCATTTGCCCGCTCTACCGAACCGCCCTAGCTATCGTCCATCACCGACCCCGAGCTGCCCGAAAGTTGGCCATTGTGACATTGCCCGCGCAAAACCTGCTTGCCGAAGAGGCCAGCCCCTATCTGCAGCAGCACAGCGGCAATCCCGTGCATTGGCGGGGATGGTCGCCGGTGTCGCTCGAGGAAGCAAAGACGCTGGACAGGCCCATCCTGCTCTCCATCGGCTACGCCGCCTGCCACTGGTGCCATGTCATGGCCCATGAAAGCTTCGAGAACGACGGCGTCGCCGCCGTCATGAACCGTCTGTTCGTCAATATCAAGGTCGACCGCGAGGAGCGCCCCGACATCGACCAGATCTACATGGCGGCACTATCCTCGATGGGCGAGCAAGGCGGCTGGCCGCTGACCATGTTCCTGACGCCGGACGGCAAGCCGTTCTGGGGCGGCACCTATTTCCCGCGCGAGCCGCGCTATGGCCGTCCGGGCTTCATCCAGGTGATGGAAGCGGTCGACAAGGCCTGGCGCGAAAAGCGGGCGAGCCTGCACCAGAGCGCCGACGGCCTGACCTCGCATGTCGAGGCGCGGCTCTCGGCCACCCATTCCAAGGCACTTCTCGATCGCGATACGCTGCCCGACCTCGCCGGCCGCGTCAGCGGTATGATCGACCGCGATCGCGGCGGCCTCGCCGGCGCGCCGAAATTCCCGAACGCGCCGTTCATGCAGACGCTGTGGCTATCGTGGCTGCGCGACGGCAATGCCGCGCATCGCGACGACGTGCTCATCAGCCTCGAACAGATGCTGAGCGGCGGCATCTACGATCACATCGGCGGCGGCCTCAGCCGTTACTCGACGGACGCCGAATGGCTGGTGCCGCATTTCGAGAAGATGCTCTACGACAACGCCCAGCTCATCCGCTTCTGCAATTGGGCCCTTGCGGCGACCGGCAATGATTTGTTCCGGATACGAATCGAAGACACGGTCGACTGGCTGCTGCGCGAAATGCGCGTCGATGGCGGTGCCTTTGCCGCCAGCCTCGACGCCGACAGCGATGGCGAGGAGGGCCTGTTCTACACCTGGAGCAGGGAAGAGATCGAATCCGTCCTTGGCGATGATTCGGCCTTGTTTTTCAAATACTTCACGCTTTCCAGCCCACCCGGTTGGGAAGGCAAGCCGGTGATCCATCAAACCCTCTCCCAACAAGCGCTTGGCGTGAACGACTGGGAACGGTTGGTGCCGCTCAAGGCGAGGCTTCTCGCCGCCCGGGAAGAACGGGTCAGGCCAGGCCTGGACGCAAAGACCCTTACCGACTGGAACGGCTTGATGATCGCAGCACTCGCCGAGGCCGGCCGCTCGCTGGCACGGCCGGATTGGATCGAGGCCGCGGCAAAGGCCTTTGCCCATATCAGCAAGGCCAGCCGCGACGATCGTTTGCCGCATTCCATGCTCGGCACCAGGAAATTGTTTCCCGCCCTGTCGAGCGACTACGCCGCCATGACCAATGCGGCGATCTCGCTGTTCGAAGCCACGGGCGATTGGAACTATGTCGACCGGGCTGGCCGGTTCCTCGAACAGCTCGACCATTGGCACGCCGACGCGCAAGGCGCCGGCTATTTTCTCACCGCCTCGGACAGCACCGATGTGCCGATCCGCATCCGAGGCGATGTCGACGAGGCCATTCCGTCAGCCACCAGCCAGATCATCGAGGCGCAGATCCGGCTCGCCTCGGTCACCGGCAATCTCGATTTGCAGGAGAGGGCGTCGAAAACCGCCGAGCACGCCGCCGGCCGCGCCGCGCACCAGGCCTATGGCCAGGCGGGCATCGTCAATGCCTGCGCGCTTGCCATCGAACCGCTGAAACTGGTCATCGTCGACGACCAGGCAGATCAAAGGCTCGTTCCGGTGGTTAATCGAAACCCTGATCCGCGCCGTGTCGATATCGTCGTGCCGATCGGTACGGAGGCGAAACGACCCTTGCTACCCGGCGGAATCCTGCCGCCGACCAACCAGCCCGGCGCCTGGCTGTGCACCGGCCAGGTCTGCCTGCCGATGGTCACGGATCCCGATGAGCTGGAAGGGCTGTTGCGGCGAAATTGATCAGCACGTAACCGCATTCGGTACCTTGAGTGCACCACTTCAAACGCTGGCGCCGCCCCTCATCTGGCTACCGCCATCTTCTCCCCGTAGAACGGGGAGAAGGACGATGTCATCGCCGATTTCGCCAGTCGTCGTCGTTACAGAAGGAGCGAGGGTTGCAGCTGCCGCTTTCTCCCCGTTCACGGGGAGAAATGCCCGGCAGGGCAATGAGGGGCAGCGCCGACTTCTGCCATCAATCCCAGCGAGGCATCGCCTTCAGAAGTCCGCCCCTCGGCCAATCAAGTGTTCATCGAATCGAAGAAGTCGCCGTTGGTCTTGGTCTGCTTCAGCTTGTCGATCAGGAACTCGATCGCGTCGGTGGTTCCCATCGGCGCCAGGATGCGGCGCAGCACGAAGATCTTCTGTAGGTCCTGACGCGACACCAGCAGGTCTTCCTTGCGGGTGCCGGACTTGAGGATGTCGATCGCCGGATAGATGCGCTTGTCGGCCACCTTGCGGTCGAGCTGGATTTCGCAGTTGCCGGTGCCCTTGAACTCTTCGAAGATGACTTCGTCCATGCGGCTGCCGGTGTCGATCAACGCGGTGGCGATGATGGTGAGCGAGCCGCCTTCCTCGATGTTGCGGGCGGCGCCGAAGAAGCGCTTCGGGCGCTGCAGCGCGTTGGCGTCGACACCGCCGGTCAGCACCTTGCCGGATGACGGCACGACGGTGTTGTAGGCGCGGCCCAGGCGCGTGATCGAATCCAGGAGGATCACCACGTCACGGCCGTGCTCGACCAGGCGCTTGGCCTTCTCGATGACCATTTCGGCGACCTGGACGTGGCGCACCGCCGGCTCGTCGAAGGTCGAGGAGATCACTTCGCCTTTGACCGAACGCTGCATGTCGGTCACTTCCTCCGGACGCTCGTCGATCAGGAGCACGATCAGATAGCATTCCGGATGATTGGCGGTGATCGAGTGCGCGATGTTCTGCAGCAGCACCGTCTTGCCGGTGCGCGGCTGGGCGTTGATCAGGGCGCGCTGACCCTTGCCGATCGGCGCCACTAGGTCGATCACGCGAGGCGATATGTCCTTGCTGGGCGGATTGTCGACCTCCATCTTCAGACGCGACGTCGGATAGAGCGGCGTCAGATTGTCGAAGTGGATCTTGTGGCGGATCTTCTCGGGATCGTCGAAATTGATCGTGTTGACCTTGAGCAGCGCGAAATAGCGCTCGCCCTCCTTCGGACTGCGGATCGGCCCTTCGACCGTATCGCCGGTCTTCAGCGAAAAGCGCCGGATCTGCGACGGCGAGATGTAGATGTCGTCGGGACCTGGCAGGTAGTTGGCATTGGCGGAGCGCAGGAAGCCGAAACCGTCCTGCAGCACCTCGACCACACCGTCACCGATGATTTCGATGTCCTGGGCGGCGAGCTTCTTCAGGATCGCGAACATCAGTTCCTGCTTGCGCATGACGCTGGCGTTCTCGACCTCGAGCGATTCGGCATAAGCGATCAGCTCTGGCGGCTTCTTGTTCTTGAACTCGGTGAGTTTCATTTCTTGCATTAGACGGACTCTGGGTAGGCTTTGGGGGAAAAGATCGGCGGGATGCGACAAATGCCGGGCGCGGCCGAAAGCAATGACGGGCGGCGCATGACGGGAAGGAAGACCCGTCTTGTATCGTCGGTCGGCTGAAAGAGCAAGCCGCCTTTTGAGCGGGTCCGATGAAGCCTCAGAACGGCTTCACGACGACCAGAATCACGATTGCGATCATCAGCAATGTGGGGATCTCGTTGACGATCCGCCAGTGCCTTGCCGGTTTTTCGTTGCGGTCCTCGGCGAATTTGCGCACAGCGGCGGCCAGATAGCCGTGAACGCCAGACAAAATCAGCACCAGGCCGATCTTGGCATGCAGCCAGCCGCCCTGGAACGCAAAGACCTTCCAGGCCAGCCACAGCCCGAACACCCAGGTGAGGATCATCGCCGGATTGATGATGCCGCGCAGCAGACGCCGCTCCATCACCTTGAACGTCTCGGATTGAACGGAACCCTTCTCCGCGTCGGCGTGATAGACAAGCAGCCGCGGCAGATAAAGCATGCCGGCCATCCAGGAGATGACGGCGAGGATATGGATCGCCTTTGCCCAGGGATAGAAGCTTTCCGGTGCGAAGAAGAACAAAAGCGCGGTGAGAACGATCAGGACAGCGATGCCGACGACCATCCGCTTCATCGCCTGCCCGGTGCTGTTGCCTGTGTCAATCATCAACGTGCCGCGCTCCGAACCTGTTTCACCATCGCCTCGACATGCGCCACCGGCGTCTCGGGCGTGATGCCATGGCCGAGATTGAAGATCAGCGGCCCGTCCCCCAACGCCCCGAGGATCGCTCCGACGCCGTCGGCCAGCGCCTGGCCGCCGGCGACCAGCCGCAACGGATCGAGATTGCCCTGGACGGCACCTTGCCTCTGCAAGGCCTTCGCTGTCTCGAGCGGCACCGTCCAGTCGATGCCGAGCCCGGTCACGCCGGTCTTCTCGCGATAGCTCTGGTAGCGGGCTCCGGCGCCCTTGGGAAAACCGATGATCGGCACGTCGGGATGGACAGCCTGAACTTGTCTGACGATCTCGGCCACCGGCTCGACGCAGAACTGTTCGAACGAGGCATCGTCGAGCACGCCCGACCAGGAATCGAAAATCTGCACGACATCCGCGCCGGCCTCGATCTGGCGGATCAGGTAGGAAGCCGAATGATCGGCGAGCACTTTCAGCAACCGTCGAAACGCCGCCGGCTCGCGGTAGGCGAACAGCCGCGCCGGCGCCTGGTCCGGCGTACCGTGGCCGGCGATCATATAGGTCGCCACCGTCCATGGCGCGCCGCAGAAGCCGATCAGCGTCGTCTCGTCGGGCAGTTTCGCCCGCAGCCGGCGAAGCGTCTCGTAGACCGGTTCGAGATTCACGTGAAACATCTCGCTTCCCAGCGCCGCGATTTCCGCCGTCGAAATCGGCGTCAGCAGCGGCCCACGTCCTTCCTCGAAGCGAACGTCGCGGCCAAGCGCATGAGGAACGACAAGGATGTCCGAGAACACGATCGAAGCGTCGAAGCCGAAGCGCTCGATCGGCTGCAGCGTCACTTCGACGGCAAGGTCGGGGTCGTAGCAGAGATCGAGGAACGAACCGGCGCGTCTTCGCGTCTCACGATATTCCGGCAGATAGCGCCCGGCCTGGCGCATCATCCAGAGCGGAGGAGGAAACACCGTCTTGCCCTTCAGGACATCCAGCATGATCCGTCTTGCAGGCATCGAGCGCTCGCCTCTCCCGGCTTCCTCTTAATCAAATATCTTATTTTAAAAGAGTCTTCTGATTCTAAGAGTCTGTTGGTTGTGGTGGTTGTCACCTGTCCCGCTTTGGCCGCCAAAACGCCAGCAAGCATATTGTCGCGCACTCCCGATCGCGGTTTGCAGGGTTGTGGGGACAATCAGGAATCTGTCACTGGAGTCAATGCGCTAGATCAATCGCCTTCGAGCCCTGCCCTGTGGACGAGCGAAAGGCAAAGCGCTTCGTCCACGGACTTGTCCCCAGCGGTACGGCCAAGCTGACAGCACATCGAATTGTGGACAAACCGGCATCTGATACAGTCGCCTTCGGCCGGCACGACCGCCTGTCCGACCTTATCCACATCCGCCCACAGCCCCAGGTGACCCCTGTGAACAAACCCCAGAGCTTCTTCCACCTGCACCTGATTTCCGACGCCACGGGGGAAACGCTGCTCGCCGCCGGCCGCGCCGCCTCGGCGCAATACAAGGATGCGCGCGCCATCGAGCACATCTACCCGCTCATCCGGACCGAAAAACAGATAGCCAAGGTGTTCGAGGACATTGAGGAGGAGCCGGGCATCATCCTCTACACAGTGGTCGACCAGAAGCTGGCGCGCGGCATCGACGAACGCTGCGCGGCCATGGGCCTGCCCTGCGTGTCCGTGCTGGAGCCCGTGCTGACCGTCTTCCAGTCCTATCTCGGGACGCCGGCCGGCCGCCGCGTCGGCGCCCAGCATGTTCTCGACGCCGAATATTTCCGGCGCATCGATGCGCTCAATTTCACCATGGACCATGACGACGGCCAGCTGCCGGCCAACATGGATGACGCCGATGTCGTGCTGATCGGCATTTCACGCACCTCGAAGACGCCGACCAGCATCTATCTCGCCAACCGCGGCATCAAGACCGCCAACATCCCGATCGTGCTCGGCGTGCCGGTGCCCGAAAGCCTGCTCAGCGCCAGGACGCCGCTGATCGTCGGGCTGATCGCCACCGCCGAGCGCATCTCGCATGTCCGCCAGAACCGCATCCTCGGCAATTCGAGCACCTACGTGCCGACCGACTATGTCGACCGCGCCGCCATCAACGAGGAACTCGCCTACGCCCGCCAGATCTGCACCCGCCATGGCTGGCCGATGATCGACGTCAGCCGCCGCTCCATCGAGGAGACGGCCGCGGCCATCGTTGCCCTCAGGGGGAAGACGCGCTAGGGCAGACGAGAGAAGTGAGCATCCCGTCACGCACCCCTCATCCGACCTCGCTTCGCGAGGCCACCTTCTCCCACAAGGGGAGAAGGAAGAACGCGGCGCCATCGTCCCCGCAAATACTGCTAGGCGGCGATTTGCAGCGGCGCCCGCGCAGGACTTCCCTTCTCCCCTTGTGGGAGAAGGTGGCCGAGCGCAGCTCGGACGGATGAGGGGTGCGTGACGGAACACCAACCCCGGTGAATCATCATGACAGAAAAAATCATCCTCGCTTCAGGCAGCCCGTTCCGCAAGGCGATGCTGGTCGACGCCGGCGTCGACATCGAGGCCGTTCCCGCGACGCTAGACGAGCGCGCGCTTGAAGCGCCGTTGCAGGACAGCGGCGCCTCGCCCGAGGACGTCGCCTTGGTGCTCGCCGAAGCCAAGGCCACCGAAGTCAGCGAGCGCCGGCCCGGCGCGCTGGTGCTCGGCTGCGACCAGACGCTGTCGCTCGGCGACGAAGTGTTCCACAAGCCGGCCGACATGGAAGGCGCGCGTCGCCATCTCCTGGCGCTGTCGGGCAAGACCCATCAGCTCAACAGCGCCGCCGTGCTGGTGCGCGACGGCAATGTATTGTGGCGCCATGTCGGCATCGCCTCGATGACCATGCGCAAGCTCGACCCTGCCTTCATCGGCCGGCATCTCGCCCGCGTCGGCGCCAGGGCGCTGGCCAGCGTCGGCGCCTATCAGGTCGAGGGCGAAGGCATTCAGCTGTTCGAGAAAATCGAAGGCGACCATTTCACCATTGTCGGCCTGCCGCTGCTGCCATTGCTGGCGGAACTCCGTACCCTGGGAGCCATCGATGGCTGAGACGATGAAGAAGGCCTTCGTCACCGGCCATCCGATAAAACATTCGCGCTCGCCGATGATCCACGGCCACTGGCTGGCCAAGCACGGCATCGACGGCAGCTACGAGGCGATCGACGTGGCGCCGCGGGACTTCGCCGATTTCCTGGCGAGCATGCAGGCCAATGGCTATCGCGGCGGCAACGTCACCATCCCGCACAAGGAGGCAGCCTTTGCCGGGGTCGCGTGCCGCGATGATGCAGCGGACCAGATCGGCGCCGTCAACACGCTGTGGCTCGAGGACGGCACTTTGTGGGGCGGCAACACGGACGGCCACGGCTTTGCCGCCAATCTCGACGATTACGCTCCGGGCTGGGCGTCCAATGGCCCGGCAGTGGTGCTGGGTGCCGGCGGCGCCTCCCGCGCCGTCATCCATGCGCTGAAGGAGCGCGGCCTCGGCGACATCCGCATCGTCAACCGCACGCTCGCCCGGGCGATCGAATTGCGCGACCGCTTTGGCGCCGGCGTCTCGGCGCACCAAATGGCCGCGACCGCCGAATTGCTGCGCGACGCCGGCCTGCTGGTCAATACCACCGCTGTGGGCATGCAGGGCAATGAGGGCCTGCCCGCCGATCCCGCGCTGCTGCCCGACAACGCCATCGTCAACGACATCGTCTATGTGCCGCTCGAAACCCCCCTGCTCGCCGCCGCTCGGGCACGGGGACTGAAGACGGTCGACGGGCTCGGCATGCTGCTCAACCAGGCGGTGCCCGGCTTCGAACGCTGGTTCGGCGTCAGGCCGAAGGTTACGGCTGAGCTCCGCGCGCTCATCGTTGCCGATCTGGTGCCCAAATCATGATCGTGCTCGGCCTCACCGGCTCGATCGGCATGGGCAAGTCGACTACGGCCAAGATGTTCGCCGAGGCCGGCGTGCCGGTGCATGATTCCGACGAGGCGGTGCACCGCCTCTATGCCGGCAAGGCGGCCCCCCTGGTCGAGGCCGCCTTTCCCGGCACTGCCGTTGGTGGAAGCGTCGACCGCGCAAAACTCGGCGCCCGTGTCCTCGGCGATACGGCAGCCCTGAAAAAGCTCGAGGCCATCATCCATCCGCTGGTCCGTGCCGATGCCGACGCCTTCCTGGCCAGGCATCGTAACGCCGGCGAATCGATCGCGGTCCTCGACATCCCGCTGCTGTTCGAAACCGGCGGCCGTGGGCGGGTCGACAAGGTCGTCGTCGTCACCGCGCCGGCCGAAGTCCAGCGCCAGCGCGTGCTGGCACGGCCAGGCATGAGCGAGGAAAAACTGGCGTCGATCCTGGCCAAGCAAGTGCCGGATGCCGAAAAGCGCCGGCGGGCCGATTTCGTCATCGACACCGGTGAGGGGATGGACGCCGCACGCGCCGCGGTTGCAGCGATTATTGCCGAACTGGCGGGCAAGCCGGGAAACTGACGCTATCGGAGGCCATCGCACACCGGCAATGCCGATCGTCCAGATTGCTGTCGGCGCCGCCCCTCATCTGCCTACCGGCATCTTCTCCCCGTATAGGGACGGGGAGAAGGACGACTTCGCGAAGGGTTTCGCCAATCTCCTGCGTTGTAAGGGGAGCACCGAGGCTGCCGCCGGCAGGGCGATGAGGGGCAGCGCAAACTTGTGTGATTGTCCTAGCCAGCACGGTTGCCCATTGCCATTTTGTTCCGGTCTGACGATTCTGCTCCCAGGAGCACCTGATTCGATGCGTGAGATCATTTTCGATACGGAAACCACCGGGCTCGATTCGCGCGATGACCGCGTGATCGAGCTTGGCGGCGTCGAGCTGGTCAATCGTTTTCCGACCGGCAGGACCTTCCATCACTATATCAACCCGCAAGGCCGCGCGATCCACGCCGAGGCGCAGTCCGTGCACGGCATCAGCGCGGCCGATCTCGCGGGAAAACCGAGCTTCGCCGAAATCGCCGAGGAATGGCTGAAATTCACGGAAGGCGCCAAGCTGGTCGCCCACAACGCCACGTTCGATATCGGCTTCCTCAACGTCGAATTCGGCCGGCTCGGTCACCCGCCGGTCGATAACGGGCTTGTCGTCGACACGCTGGCCCTGGCGCGCCGCAAGCACCCGATGGGTCCCAATTCGCTCGACGCGCTGTGCCGGCGCTACGGCATCGACAATACGAAGCGCACCAAGCACGGCGCCCTGCTCGATTCCGAGTTGCTGGCCGAGGTCTATATCGAACTGATCGGCGGCAAGCAGGCCGCACTGATCCTCGACAGCGCCACCGCGCCATCGCTGGGCGGCGACAATGTCCGTCAGATCGAGATCATCGTCGCCGAACGCCCGGCGCCGCTCGTGCCGCGTCTGACCGAAGGGGAGCGCGCGGCGCACGCCGCCATGGTCGCTACGCTCGGCGAAAAGGCGCTGTGGCTGAAAGCCTCCCCACAGGAAGTAGCCCAGGCGCTATCCTCATAAAAGCCGTCCGTGAAAAACGGCCTCAGTACGGCCACTCCCCCCGGCCCAGCGCGGCGACCGCCGCGATGATGCGCGCAAAGGCTTCCGCCGCGGCTAGTACGGTCGTGCGGGCGCGCAGGAAACTGTGCACGAGACGGGGTTCCTCGTGCCACCAGGCCTTGCCACCGCCTTCCAGGATGCGGTCGCGATAGGCCTCGCCGTCCGACGACAGCGGGTCGCACTCGGCCGTGACGATCACCGTTGGCGGCAGGCCTGAAAAATCGGTATCGCGCAACGGCGAGAAGGTCGGATCGTCGGGCGATTGCCGCCTGATCGAGCGAACGTCGCGGTAGAAGGCGACATCGCCTGTCGACAGCAGCGGCGCGTCAGCGTGTTCGACATACGAGCCCATCGCCTCGTTGCCGCCGAGACCGGGATAGATCAGCACCTGGCCGATCGCGGCGCGCGGATGGTGACGCGTGGCCTGTGCCACCGCCGCCGCCAGATTGCCGCCCGCGCTTTCGCCGCAGAGCACGAGCGGCAGGTCGATGCTTGCGGCCGCCCATTCGAAAGCGGCCAGCGCATCGTCGAAGGCGGCGGGGTGGAGATGCTCCGGCGCCAGCCGGTAGTCGACCGACAGCACGTCGAAGCCGGTGCCGGCGCAGATTTCGGCGCAGATGTCGTCATGGCTTTCGAGACCGCCGAGGATGAAGCCGCCGCCATGGAAATAGAGCACTGCCGCACGCGGCGCCGCGCCGGCGAGCCGGTAGCGGCGGACCGGGATGTCATGCCTCGAAGCGGCGACCAGGCTGTCGCTGGCCTTGACCCCGGGCGGGCGGCCCTGGTGGAAGGCCCGGCACATCCTGGCATAGACCGCGCGCTGCTTGTCGACCGGCAGGCCGGCAATCTCGGGCGGGTACCAGGCGTTGACGCTGTCGATATAGGCCCAGAGCGCCGGGTCGAGCCAGGACCCATATTTGCCGCGGCTGGTCATCTCGGTCCTGCGGGCACGTCAAAGCTCGGCATAGAGGCGGGCGGCGTTTTCAAAGCTGAAGCGCAGGGGTACCGAGCCTTCGACCTGCCAGGCGGCGACGGCCTCGCCGGCCAGCAGCCGGCAGGCGCTGTCGGTGTCGGTGACGGCGCCGCCATAGAGCCGGTTGGCGAGGTTGAGGATGGCGGTTTGGTGCATGGCCGCACTGCCGCTGCCGCAGGCGTCCTTGACCAGAAGTACGCGAAAGCCCATCGTCACCGCGTCCTTTACGGTGGCGTCGATGCAGGCCTCGGTCCACACGCCCGATATAACCAGCCATTCGATGCCGGAAGCCTTGAGCCGGTGGCCCGCCGGCCCGGAGCGGAAGGCGCTGGCCTCCGCCTTGATCAGCAGCGCCTCGCCATCTGCCGGCGCCACCTCGTGGCAGATTTCGGTCAGCGGGTCGCTCTTGTCGGAAAAGGCCGACTTGCCGTCTTCGCCTGTGGGATGAAAGGGCCGGACCTGGCTGTCGAGATCGACGATATAGGCCCAGTGATGAAGCGGCACATGGTTCTGCCGCGCCGTGGCCTGCAGGCGCTGGACGTTGGCGAGGATCTTTTCGTAGCCCTCAACGAGGTAGCGTGGGTCCTGCCGGTGCTCTTCCTGCAGGTCGATGAAGATGGCGGCCACCGTGCCGCGCTTGATGGAGATGGGGGCTTTCATGTGGATGGGCCTTCGCCCCAAGATATTTCCAAATGCTGGAGGGGCAGCGCCCCCCTCTGCCCTGCCGGGCATCTCCCCCTCGAGGGGGGA
This sequence comes from Mesorhizobium sp. ES1-3, assembly GCF_020164795.1. NCBI lineage: Bacteria > Pseudomonadati > Pseudomonadota > Alphaproteobacteria > Hyphomicrobiales > Phyllobacteriaceae > Mesorhizobium > Mesorhizobium sp. ES1-3. Next base: position 92,517 of record NZ_JAIUGW010000016.1, on the reverse strand, counting down.
GATTGGCGGTTGCGAATGCTTTCGCCAATCACCAGCGTTGCAGGAAAAAGCGCTGCAAGCGAAGCTGCCGATCTCCCCCCTAGAGGGGGAGATGTCCGGCAGGACAGAGGGGGGTGCCACGGAATAAGGCGCTCGTTCTTCAAATGCGACACGTCGCTGAGGTGAGCAACCAGCATCAAACCTCTTTCTCCAGAAACGCGTCCTCATAGGGGAAGCGCGACAGAAGCTCGGTGCCGGTCTCGGTGATCAGGATCTCGTCCTCCAGCTTGACGCCCTCGCGGCCGCCCTTCTCGCCGATATAGCTTTCCACGCTCACCACCATGCCTGGCACGATATGGCCGTCGCGGCCATAGGTCTCGTAATCCATGGCATGCGCGATGAACGGTGTCTCGCCATGCATGCCGACGCCGTGCATGACCGAGGTGTAGCGCTGGTCGACGAAACGGTCCGGGATTTTCCACGCCTTCTCGGCGATCTCGCGGAAAGCCATGCCGGGTTTGACGATCGAAATATTGTGCTGAACCTGGTCGTGCGCCATGCGGTAGAGCGACTTCTGGTAAGGGGTCGGCTTGCCCGGCCCGCAGCGGAAGGTGCGGGAAAAATCCGAATAATAACCGTAGCAGCCGATCGTGTCGGTATCGAGCGCCAGCAATTCTCCAGGCCTGATCTTGCGGCCGCTGGCCTCGTTGAACCACGGATTGGTGCGCTGGCCCGAGGTGAGCAACCGGGTCTCGATGAACTCGCCGCCTTGGCGGATGACCTCGCCATACATGATGGCGAACAGCTCGTTTTCGGATACGCCGGGCTTGATCGCCTCACGCACCGCATAGACCGCCGCCTCGGCGCCGGCCATCGACACCTGCAGGCACTTCACCTCCTCAGGCGTCTTCACCGCGCGCACCGCGAGGATCTCGCCCTGGCAATCGCGAACCTCGCAGCCGCGTTTCTCCAGCGCCAGGGCTTGCAAATGGCTGCAGCGGTCGAGCCCGAGCTTCATCGAGCCGGCGCCATGCTTCTTCAGCAGTTCGGCGATCTCGTCGGCGAACGGCCCGGCGGTTTCGTCGTCACGGCCCGACACGGAAGACCAGACGAGCTTGGAAGGACGCGCCTCGTCGATCGTGTCGAGCACCATCGAGACATGGTAGCTCTGCGGATATTCGAACAGCACGATCGGCCCGTCGGTCGGAATGAAGATATAGCGGGTCGAATTGCGCAGGAAATAGCCGAACATGTTGCGCGAGCCGGTGGCGTAGCGCTGGTTGTAGGGATCGAACAGCACGACGCCGCCGTACCCCGCCTCGCGCATCCAGCCGCGCAGTTTCGCCAGCCGGCCTTTTCGGAGCGCGTCGGCATCGATGAAGGATGGCTCCGTGTCCGACAGCCACATGCCGCCGGCCGGATCAGCGGCGGCCGGGTGGCGCACGCGGTCCTTGAAATCGACGTCCTCGGTGCTGTCGGGGTCGAATACGACGATGCTCATGGGTGCTAGGCCTTGGGTGGGTGAAAGGCTTGACCATGGCCCAGGAGGCGCGGAGGGATTGTGCGGAAAACCGCATAGGTCGTGCGAAATACCGCTGGAGATACGGAACGCTGGCGGGACAGCACCCCCCTCTGGCCTGCCGGCCATCTCCCCCTCAAGTGGGGAGATTGGCAGCTTCGCCAACCTCGCCTTCTTGTTCAACGGTGGAGCATTGGCGAAAACCGCGATAACATCCAATCTCCCCCCTTGAGGGGGAGATGTCCGGCAGGACAGAGGGGGGCGCTGTCCCGCCGACCTCTCACCGCATCGGCGCGCCCCCTAATGCCTCCTCGCCATCTTCGGCGCATGCCCATGCTCCTCGCGAAAAGCCCTGGCAAAACTCGACATCGAGGCAAAGCCGCAGGCCAGCGCCACGTCGCATACGGCAAGCGTCTTTGCGGAACCTCCCAACCGCGTTATTCTGGCCGGGCAATGGAGCACCGGCACGTCAGGTCACGTGCTGGCGAACTTGAAAAGGAGAATCAAGTTCCCATGAGCAGACAAGTAGCCATTGCGCTTTACGTGGTGGCGATGGTGGTGGTTATAGTCGGTATGGATTTCCTGTTCTTCAGAGGTCAATTCTGGGGGCGGCTGGCTGCAAATATTGGGATTGTTTTTATGTTCATGGCTTTCTACCTGCTATTCCTTCGTCGCGGTTGAAACGGCCGCCCGCTGACTGCGCCTAATGCCTCCGCGCCATCTTCGGCGCATGCCCGTGCTCTTCCCGAAAAGCCCGGGCAAAGCTCGACATCGAGGCAAACCCACAAGCCAGCGCCACGTCGCGCACGGCGAGCGTCGAGTGTGCCAGCAGATCGGCGGCGCGCTTCAGCCTGAGCCGCCGGTAATAGCCGTTCGGCGAGATGGCGAGTTCGGAGCGGAAGGAGCGTTCGAGCTTGTCGGAGGAAACGCCAAGCTTCGCCGTCAGCTCGGCCATGCCGAGCCGTTCCTCCACCGCATCCTCCATGATGGCGATGGCCGATAGCACCAGCTCGTTCTGGACGCCGGTGCGCAGGCGCAAGGGCATCAGCTTGCGGTCGACGCTCGATCGCAATTGACTGTGCACGAACCATTCGGCGACACCGGCGGCAAGCTCGGCGCCGTAGTCGCGGGTGATGATCTCCAGCATCATGTCGAGGCTGCCGACGCCGCCGGCCGAAGTGAAGCGCTTGCGGTCGATGACATAGAGGTCGCGCCGCAACTCGATGTTCGGGAAGGCCTCGGTGAAGGCCGCCTGGCTGGTCCAATGCAAGGTGCAGGCATGGCCGTCGAGCAGGCCCGCGCGCGCCAGGAAGAACGCCGCGTCCGCCACCGCGCCGACATGGGCGCCGCCGCGCAGGCTGCGGCGGATCCAGCTCGCCGCGTCCTCGGCGACGAGGTGATCGGCGTCGCCGCCCGAGCAGACCACGATGCGGTCGACCTTGGGCGCCGCCTCGGCGTAAAACCCTGGCTGGATGACGACGCCGTTGGAAGCCTCGACCGTCCCTTCCGTCGCCCCGACGATGATCCAGCGGTAGCATTCCCGCTTCGCCAGTATGTTGGCGGCGCGCAGCGGCTCGATGACCGAGCTGAACGCCATCATCGGAAAGCCGGGGAACACGAGCACCGCGAAGGTGAGGGGTGCGTTTGTGGGTGGTTCGCGCGTGGCCATGGGCGCTACATCTCGGGCGAATGGCGCCTGGGGTCAATTGCCTATCCAGAACCTTGGCGCCGCCCCTCATTGCCCTGCCGGGCATTTCTCCCCGTCTAGAGACGGGGAGAAAGGGCGGGCCGCAATGTCGGCGCTTGTTCTGCGACGTTGGCGATTGGCGAAACCGCCGAGGACAGCGCCCCTCTCCCCGTCCCTATACGGGGAGAGGATGCCGGCAGGCAGGTGAGGGGCGGCGCTGACACCCGATAGGTATCGGCATAAGCCGCCCAGAGCGCTCGTGTCAGTCCCCCAGCGCCTGATCCAGGTCCGCGATCAGGTCATCGCCGTCCTCGATGCCCGCCGACAGCCGCACCAGCGAATCCGATATGCCGATCTCTTCCCGCTTCCCGGCGGGAATGGAGCCATGCGTCATCAGCGCCGGGTGCTCGATCAGGCTCTCCACCCCGCCGAGGCTCTCGGCCAGCGTGAACAGCCGCGTGCGTTCGAGGAAGCGTTTCGTGCCGGCAAGGTCGCGATCCAGCACGGCGGATATCATGCCGCCGAAAGCATGCATCTGCTGGACGGCTATTGCATGCTGCGGATGGCTGGCGAGGCCGGGATAGATGACGCGGCGCACGTCCCTGCGGGTTTCCAGCCACTGCGCGATTTTCAGCCCGTTGGTGGAATGGCGTTCCATCCTGAGCGCCAGGGTCTTCAAACCGCGCAGCGCCAGGAAACTGTCGAACGGACCCGATATGGCGCCGATGGCATTCTGCAGGAATTTCAGCCGGTCGGCGAGATCCTTGTTGTCGCCGACCACGGCCACCCCGCCGACCATGTCGGAATGGCCGTTCAGATATTTGGTCGTCGAGTGGACGACGATGTCGATGCCGAGCTCCAGCGGCCGCTGGATGTAGGGGCTGCAGAAAGTGTTGTCAGCGACAGTCAGTATGCCCTTGCGCCTGGCGAGCGCCGCGACACCTTCGAGGTCGACGATGCGCAGCAGCGGATTGGTCGGCGTCTCGACCCACAGCATCTTGGTCTCCGGCCGGATCGCCGCCTCGACCGCCGCAAGGTCGGTGAAATCGACGAAGCTCACCTGCAGGTTGGCCGAGCGCTTGCGCACCCGCTCCATAAGCCGGAACGAGCCGCCATAGATGTCGTCGGTGGCGACGATATGGGCGCCGGAATCGAGCAGTTCCAGCACCGTGGCGATCGATGCCAGGCCGGAAGCAAAGGCGAAGGCTGCCGAGCCGCTCTCCAGGTCCGCCACCGCGCGCTCGAAGGCGAAGCGCGTCGGGTTCTGGCTGCGGGCATATTCGAAGCCCTTGTGCACGCCGGGCGACTGCTGGCCATAGGTCGAGGTGGCGTAGATCGGCACCATCACGGCACCCGTCAGCGGGTCGTGGCTTTGGCCGCCATGGATGGTCCGGGTGGAGAAGGCCAGACGGTTCTTGCCGGATGTGGTCATTTTGCGCGGCGCCTCAGATGGTTGATCAGGTCGATGCGGGTAATCAGGCCGACGAACTCGTCGCCGTCGAAGACGATGGCGACCTCGTTGCGGTCGAACACCGGCAGCAGCACGTCCAGCGTCTGGCTGGCCTGCAGCGTGTGCAGGTTGGAGGTCATCGCCGTGCGCACCGGGCCGCTGAAGCGCTCCCAGCGCCCGTCATAGGGTCCGTCGACATGGGCAAGAATATCGCTTTCGTCGACAATGCCGACCAGCTTGCCATTGTCGAGCACCGGCAATTGCGAGACATCGGAGCGGCGCATGCGGCCATAAGCGTTGAGCAGGCTTTCATCCGGCCCGACATAGACCGTGTCGCCGGTGCGGTGCGTGCGCATGACGAGGTCGCGCAGGTCGCCATGCTGTTCGTGTTCGGCCAGCCCCTGCTCGGCCAGCCAGAAATCGTCGAACACTTTCGACAGGTACTTGTTGCCGCTGTCGCAGACGAAGGTGACGACGCGCTTGGGCGTCGTCTGTTCGCGGCAATAGCGCAGGGCCGTCGACAGCAGCGTGCCGGAGGAAGAACCGGCCAGGATGCCTTCGCGTGACAGGAGATCACGCACGGCCAGCATGCTCTGCTTGTCGGTGATGGAATAGGCTTTCCTGACCAGCGACAGATCGGCGTTGGGCGGCACGAAATCCTCGCCGATGCCTTCCACGGTCCAGCTTCCCGCCTCTTCCATCTTGCCGGTCTTGATCAGCGGCGCCAGCACCGAGCCGACCGGATCGGCCAGCACCATCTCCGTCTTCGGCGACGCCTTGGCGAAAAAGCGGCCAAGTCCGGTCAGCGTGCCGCCCGAGCCGACGCCGACCACCACCGCGTCGACATCACCGTCAAGCTGCGAGAAAATCTCCGGGCCGGTCGTCGTCTCATGCGCCTGCGGGTTGGCCGGGTTGGCGAACTGGTTGGCATAGAAGGCGCCGGGCAGTTCGGCGGCAATCTTCTCCGCCATGTCCTGGTAATACTCGGCATGACCCTTGCCGACATCGGAGCGCGTCATGTGCACTTCGGCGCCCAGCGCGCGCAGATGCTGGATTTTCTCGCGCGACATCTTGTCTGGCACGACCAGGATGATGCGGTAACCCTTGGGGATGCCGACCTGGGCGAGGCCAAGGCCGGTATTGCCGGCGGTCGCCTCGACGATGGTGCCGCCGGCCTTGAGCCTGCCGTCCTTCTCCGCCGCCGCGATCATCGATAGCGCGATACGGTCCTTGATCGAGCCGCCCGGGTTCTGGCTTTCGAGCTTGATGAACAGCCGGCATTTTCCCGTGTCGAACCTGGTCAGCTCGACGATGGGCGTCTGGCCGATCAGATCGAGCACCGAGGCATAGGGTTTACGCAGGCGGGACGTTGCGGTGTCCGATGGGGCGCCGTCGGCACCGTCGGCTATGGCTTTTCTGCGCTCGCTCATGTCGGAGCCTCCATGGATCAACCTAGCGTCTTTTCCAGCCGATCGCTGTTGGAAAGAAGATAGATCGTGCCAATCCGGCGGCCAGACGGGGAATGAAATTCCAGCGGCGGTTGCCACAGAACGGTCGACCCGGATTCGATCCCTATGCCGAGTTCCGTCACACCCTCCCGCTCTGTCCTGCCGGACATCTCCCCGCAAGGGGGAGATCGGCATCACCCTGGCCTTCGCTATTCTTCGACCGTTGAAGGGAGAGCACAGTCAGCGAAGCTGCCAATCTCCCCACCCGTGGGGGAGATGCCCGGCAGGCCAGAGGGGGGCGTCGTAAAGTGCTGACCTCACCGGCGAAACGCTATCCTCCGGCTGGCAGCGGGAGGGACTTCAGTCTTAGTTGAGTAGCAGCTAATATATATGTAGCTTGGTCATGCGGGGGACGATCCCAAATCGAAGCCTAACCCGCAATGGCCGGTGCGACCCGCTTTCAACCCAAGCATCCCCCGCACCGGCCATTCTTTTCCCGGGGTAGCCCATGGCCGGTTCGAAGCCGCAACCTGGGTGCACGATCTCGCCACTGGGAGAGAACGGGTGATCGATGCGCCGAACCAGAATGGCTCCTCGTGCCGACCGAGATGCACGTAGACACGGTCGAGAATGAGAACGCTTTTGCAACGGGCCTGCGTCAAGCCACGTATATATCAATTGACTAAAGTACGGAACGTCCAATGGACAAGTACGGAACGTTTGAAGGCCCCTCGGACCAAGGCCTACCGGTGCGCAAGACTTTAGTCCCGCCGTCTTATAGTTGAGAACGGAAGTTGTTCGGCCACGCGCCGCCCCCCCGATAAATACCAGACTGCACTCAGGCGAACATGGTGCGATCGCGGAAGTCGCTTTCGGGCGAACACAGGTCCGCCAAATACAAGATCGCCGCCGGAAGTGCGTCGCGACAAGGGGCCAAGCGCGGCTTACCCGCGCGAACGGTTTGCCCACACCAGCCCGGCCAGGCCGACCAGCATGGCGGCGAGGCCGATATAGAGCCATTGCGACTGGCCGGTCATGAAGCTGCCGCCGACCACGCCGATGCCTTGCAGCGACCACAGCGCACCAATGGCCAGCACAATCAAGGCCAGCAGATTTTTGATCAGTCTCATTGTCGAATCCCGCTTTTCAAGTCGATCGATTTCGACGCTATCGCCGTGATGAAAGAGCCGAAGGAAGTGGCCAGATCGTGCAGACTTCTATTTGAAGATCAATGCGTAATCTTGTCATAAAAATCCTTCGTGCCGATCAAAACATAATCAGAAACCGGTCCTGGAGCGCCAAAAAGTCTCTGACAGACTGTTACCCGGTGACTCCAAACGTGTGATCTCGCCATGGAACCGCCAGATCACTGCCGCATTTCGTGCCTTATTCTCCTCCTAACGGCTGGGGTCTGTCAAAAACGGAGCCATCCCCCAAGTATGAAGACCCCAAAACAGACCGCGCTTGTCGCGGTAACGATCGTTGCTGGCCTGATGGTCGGCGCCTCCGCAACTTCGGCAACCGCCGCCGCCGGCCAGTGTGGCCGCGCTTCCTGGTACGCGCTGCACTCGAGGACCGCATCGGGTGAGCGTATGAACCCCTCGGCGCTGACCGCCGCCCACCGCACGCTGCCTTTCGGCACCAAATTGCGGGTCACCAACAAGAACAACGGCCGCAGCGTCGTCGTGCGCATCAACGATCGTGGTCCCTTCATCAAGGGCCGCGTGCTCGACTTGTCGAAAGGCGCCGCAGGCCAGCTCGGCTTCATCGGCTCCGGTCAGACGTCCGTCTGCATGACGCGCGTTTGACCTGACCGTCTCTTAATGATCTCTCCCGGACCGTGGATCAGCGGAGCAAAGCGGGAAGTTTTCGGGATCATGGCCAGGTGTCCGGCGCCGAGACCTGACACATATCCTACACATTTCGGCACCGCACATTGAGCCGGCTGTGCCGTCCGGGGCCGATTTTCAAGGCTTTGGGCGAAAAGAAGCATTCGTCACGCCACGTGACGTATTGCATCGCAGCAATTAGTTGTTAACCTCCCCGCGAGACATCTAGGGCTCGGCGCTGCTCGTCGTCCCTTCGGGCGCGGGGTAACGTATGTTCTACCAGCTCTACGAAATGAACCATGCTGCCTTGCAGCCGGCGCGGCTCTATGCCGACGCGGTCCGATTTCTCTACTCCAATCCGCTCAACCCGGTTTCGCATACGCACTGGGGCCGATCGATCGCGGCGGGCGCCGAACTGTTCGAGCGCACCACGCGCCGCTACGGCAAGCCGCAATTCGGCCTGGCCAAGACGGTGGTCGACTGGAACAGCGTCGCGGTCACCGAAAAGACCGTCTGGTCGAAGCCGTTCTGCAATCTCGTCCGGTTCGAGCGCGCCGTTCCAGCCGGGCGCAAGGCCGACCCGAAGCTTTTGATCGTGGCGCCGATGTCGGGCCATTACGCCACGCTGCTGCGCGGCACGGTCGAGGCGATGCTGCCCCATGCCGATGTCCACATCACCGACTGGGTCGACGCCCGCATGGTGCCGCTGGCCGACGGCAGCTTCGATCTCGACGATTATATCGACTACATCATCGACATGCTGCACACGCTGGGTCCGGACACGCATGTGATGGCCGTGTGCCAGCCTTCCGTGCCGGTGCTTGCGGCCGTGGCGCTGATGGAGGCGAAGGGCGACCCCTTCGTCCCTTCGACGATGACCCTGATGGGCGGGCCGATCGACACCCGCCGCAACCCTACCGCCGTCAATCTGCTCGCCGAGGAAAAGGGCATCGACTGGTTCCGCGACAATGTCGTGATGCGCGCGCCCTGGCCGGTGCCGGGCTTCGGCCGCGAGGTCTATCCCGGCTTCCTGCAGCTGTCGGGCTTCATGAGCATGAACCTCGACCGCCACATCATCGCCCACAAGGAATTCTTCATGCACCTTGTGAAGGACGATGGCGACAATGCCGAAAAGCACCGCGACTTCTATGACGAGTATCTGGCGGTGATGGACCTGACGGCGGAATTCTACCTGCAGACCGTCGACACGGTCTTCGTGCGCCATGCCCTGCCCAAGGGCGAGATGACGCATCGTGGCGCCAGGATCGATCCGTCCGTTATCCGCAACGTCGCCCTGTTCACGGTCGAGGGCGAGAACGACGACATATCGGGCCTTGGCCAGACCAGGGCGGCGCAGGACCTGTGCGTCAACATCCCCGCCGACAGAAAGGCGCATTACGTACAGCCGGCGGTCGGCCATTACGGCGTCTTCAACGGTTCACGCTTCCGCTCCGAGATCGTGCCGCGCATCGTCGACTTCATCGCCAGCTATGGCCGCCAGAACCGGGTGGCGGTGAAGCCGAAGCTGGTCCGCACCGCCAAGCGGTAGGGAGTTTGGAAACGGAACCGGCCGCGGGTCCGATTCCGTTGCACGAGCGCCGCTTTCCCTCCCGGCGGGTAACCATGCCGCCAATCAACTCGATGTCTTTAATTGACACGGAGTGTAAATCGCCCTTAACGTTTCGTTAACAACAGGGTGAGCGGGGACAATGAATTCCTCAACCATGCGAAGGCTGCGCGTATGCGCGGCAGCCGGGCTGGCGTTAACGGGAGGCTGGATGGCACCGGCCTGGGCGTCGGGCGCCATGGCGACCGGGGGCCTCACCTCGCAGCCGATCGGCCACTACGATTTCTGCAAGCAGCATCCGGGCGAATGCTCGATCCGCCCGGCCAACCTGGCGCCGGCCACCCTGACCGACGGGTTGATGCGCAAGCTGGTCGACGTCACCGCCAGGGTCAACGCCGCCGTCAAGCCGATGAGCGACATGGACATATACGGCAAGGACGAGGTCTGGGCCTATCCCGACAAGGGCGTCGGCGACTGCGAGGACTACGTGCTGGAGAAGCGGCGCCAGCTGTCCCGCATGGGCATCTCGCTCGCCGATCTCTTGATAACCGTCGTGCGCAAGCCCGACGGTGAGGGCCACGCCGTACTGACGGTGCGCACCGACGGCGGCGACTATGTGCTCGACAATTTGACCGACAAGGTCAAACCCTGGGACGAGACCGGTTACCGCTTCCTCAAGCGCCAGGCGATCGACAACACCGGCCGCTGGGTCTCGATCCGCGGCGGCCAGCAGGTCCTGGTCGGCTCGGTGCAGTAGCAAAGAGCGCCGCGGTTCGAACCGCGGCAGCTTTCGTGCCGCAAGTGTCTTCCCGCTTATCCTGGCGAAGGTCGGCGCCGCCCCTCATTGCCCTGCCGGGCATTTCTCCCCGTATAGTGACGGGGAGAAAGACGCCGTCATCAACGATTTCGCCAGTTGTTAGCGGTGCAAGAAGCATGGCGAATTTGCCCCTTCTCCCCGTTCTACGGGGAGAAGATGCCGGCAGGCAGATGAGGGGCGGCGTCGACATTGCCGATCGCGCGTCTCGCATCGCTATCCCGCAAATCTTTCATCCTCCGTGAACCATTTCCGTTCGCCCGGCGACACACAGCCGTGGACGATAGAAACCCAAATCATGGAGACTTCAAATGACTGCTTTTCTGCGAAATACCCTTCTCGCCGCCGCCGCCGCTTCGGCCCTGACCGGATCTGCTCTGGCCGGCCAGACCATCCCAAGCTGCGCCAATACCAATCTCAACGACCTGTGGAGCGGCCGTTGTTGCAGCGCTGGCGCATCGGACTGTCTGGGCGGCGGCAACGGTGGCCGTGACCATCAGGGCAATGGCGGCCGGGGAAACAATGGCGGCAGCACGGCCGGCAAGAATTGATCCCGCCACGGCTGCCCGCTGGCTGCTCGCCGCCGGGCGCTGTCTTCTAGGATCGCCGGCCCAATGCCGCGCGGATCGAGGCGGTGATGCGCACAAGCGCGGCCTCATCCAGCTTCTCGATGTTTTCGGCCAGAAGATTGGCGAGTTCGGTGGCGGCGGGGGTAAGACCCGACGTGTCCAGCTTGACGCGCGGGTGCGAGGCCTCGGCCAGCCGCGCCAGCTCCTCGGCATCGTCCCAGATGATGTTGAAATAGCCGATGATCTTCTGGATCAGCGTCCAGGTCGGTGCGCCGCGCCTGCCATGCTCGAGCGCCGACAGATAAGCGGCGCTGACACCGATCGCCGCCGCCATATCCTTCTGGCTGACGCCGCGCTCGGCCCTCAGCGCGCGCAGCTTCTCGCCGAACGGGGTCATGCGCCCGGTCTCCCGGCTCTACGCCTCACGAGCGCACCCGCCGCAGCCTGATGTAGAGCGCGCCCGAGCCGCCATGGTTGCGGGCGGCATGGTCGTGACTGGAGACCAGCGGCCGGAACGCCGGCGTCGACAGCCAAGCGGGCACGGCACGCCGCAAGACGCCGTCGCCGCCCGAGGACGACCCCTTGCCGGTGATGACCAGTACATAGCGGACGCCGCCGGCATGCGCCCGGTGCAGGAACGAGAACAGCAGCGAATAGGCCTCGTCCTGCGTCATGCCGTGCAGGTCGACGCGGCCCTCGATCGGCAGCCGGCCTTTTTGCAACTTGTCCAGCGTCGGCTCGTCGAGCCGGTGCGTGACATGCTGGACCTTCGGCTTTGCCGCGCCAGCCAGGCCGGCGGCGGGCTGAGCCGGTTGGGCCGGCGTCGGCCTGGCATCGACGGCCAGGTCTGGAATGTCGACGGCGGCGCGGCCCTTGAGCGGCTTGGCGGTGCGCGCCACCAGGTTCCACAGCACCCGGTCATCCTCGCTGAGCTTGTCCGGGCGCTTGCTCATCATGCGCCCCCGGCCAGCGCGCGTGGCACCAGCGCGTAGAAATCGGCCGCGTTGCGCACCACGCCGGCGATCTCGCCGGCGGCGTCGCCCGAGCCGGCGAACAGATCGCCGCGCGCCGGTCCGGTGATGGCCGAGCCGGTGTCCTGCGCGATCATCAGCCGCCGGAACGGTCTTTTGTCGAAGGCGGTGAGCGTCGGCGCGTCGATATGAAAAGGCGTGCTGAATGTGTGCAGCAGCCGGTCGACGGCCATCGAGCGGCCCGGTGTCAGCGGCACCTTGGCGGCCGCGATCGGCCCCAGCGCCGCGTCATCCACCGCGGCCTCGCGGAAGAAGATGTAGGAACGGTTCTGCCATAGGATCTCGTCGATACGCTCCGGATGCGCCTTGAGCCAGGCGCGGATCGACTGCATCGTCACTTCCGAGAGCGGGATTTCCCCCAGCTCGCTCAAGGTTTTGCCAGGCCCGATAAAGCGCTGGCCGGATTTGGCTGCGTAGGTGACGCGGCAAAGCCGCCCGTCCGTCATGGCGAGCCGAGCCGCGCCTTGCACATGGATGAAGAAGGCATCGACCTTGTCGGCCAGCCAGGCAATCTCCAGCCCCTGGCCGGCGAGCGCGCCGCGCTCGATGGCGCCACGGTCGGGATATTCGGCCAGCCCGTCCGATGTCCGGCGCGCGAAGGCGAGGTAAGGATCCATTCCGGCGGGCCGGTTGGCGTCGTCGACATCGACGAGGTCGGCCGGACGCGACAGCAGCGGTACGGCAAAATGCTCGGTCCGCACCGGCGAGGCCTCGACTTGCGGCTCGTAGAAGCCGGTGACGAGCCCGGCGCCGGTCTCCGGCCGGACCAGCATGGGGACAAAATGGCGCTCGAAGAAGGCGCGGGCCTGCGGCCGGCTGGCGGCAGGGGCTGCTCGCGCGTGCGCATAGGCCTCGGCAAAGGCGCCGAAATCGACACCCAGCGCACCGCTGCGATAGGGTTTTACCAGCACATGGAAGGCGGAGCGGGCAAAGGCCTCGAAGGCCGGCAGATGGTCGTCGTCACCCCAACCGGGCAGGTCGCCGAAGGATCTTTCAACAAGGAGAGGCGACAGCGACACCGGAGCCCGCCTGTTCCGGGCTCAGTCTTCTTCTTCGGTGGCGACGAGCTTCCAGTTCGGATCGCGCGAGCGCGTGTCGCGGGCGAAGGTCCAGACATCCTTGACCTCGGCCACGGTTTCGGGATCGCCGTCGATGACCGCGCCCGCCTTGTCGCGCGTCGCCGAGATCAGCTCGCTGATGATGCGCAGCGTGACATGCGCCTCGCCGCCCTTCATCTCGGCCGAGACGATGTCGGCCTTGTCGATGCCGACGAAGGAGGACTGGATCTTTTCCGACTTGGCCTCGCGTTCGCCAATCGCGGCGACGAAGCCGTCGAAAACTTCACGGGACAAAAGGTTCTTCAGCGTTTTGCGGTCGCCGTCGGCATAGGCCATGACGATCATCTCATAGGCCATCTTGGCGCCGTCGACGAACCCCTTGGGATCGAAGGACGGGTCGTTGTCCTTGATCGCGCGCAGGCCTTTGTTGAGATCGGTGTCGGGCTTGGCGAAGGCGTCGATCGCCGTATAGGCGTCGGCCGGCGCGGGCTCGCCGGGCGCCCGCTTGCGCGGCAGCGAAACCACGTTCTCGGGCTTCTGCGTGGCGTCCTTTTCGGTGCGCGCCGCCGTGTAAGGATCGAAGGGCGGCCGTTCGCTACCGGTCCGACGGCCCAGCACGTTGCGCAGCTGGAAGAAGATCACCACCGCCGCGATCAGGAAGAAAATCGTGCCGAAGTCGAAGAAGCCCATATCTTCCGCCAATCAATCCCTGCCTCTAGGCCGGACCGTCCAGCCAACAGGCCGCGGTCGCATAGCGTTCAACATTCAAAGCATATAGAACGCAAGGCGCAATCATTCAAATCAAAGGCAGGCATACCTATCTAACAGCCTCCATGCCAGCGGCGATTGGCCGCCGGCGGGACAAAACAATCGAATGGTCGGTAAAGACTTGCGCATTTCGCTGCTTCCCTTCTTTCTCCTGGCGCTGCCGCTGCTGGAAATCGCCGGTTTCGTCGTCGTCGGCCGCGAGGTCGGCGCCTTGGCGACGGTCGGCCTGGTGCTTGCCTCGAGCTTCGCCGGCGTGCTTTTGCTGCGCCACCAGGGTTTCGGCGTCATGACCCGTATCCGCACCGAGATGGCAGCCGGCCGCGACCCCAGCCGCCAGCTCGCCCACGGCGCCATGATCGTGGTCGCGGCGATCCTGCTGATCATCCCCGGTTTCATCACCGACATCATCGGGCTGCTGCTGTTCCTGCCGCCGCTGCGCGACCTTGCCTGGAACAGGCTGAAGGGCCGCATCGTCGTCGCCACCGATTTCTCCACCGGCGGCTTCCGCCGCCAGCGAGACAAGGTCATCGACCTCGAAGACGGCGACTATTCGCGCGAGGACGACCTGAAGCGCGGCCCGGACCACAATTCGCCATGGCGGCGTCTGAAGGACGACTGAGTGCCGCCCCGCTCCCGACGTCGGCTCCGCCCCTCATTGCCCTGCCGGGCATTTCTCCCCGTATAGTGACGGGGAGAAAGGGCTGATTGCGGCGCCGGCGCTCAATCCCGCGACGTTGGCGATTGGCGAAACCATTGATGACAGCACCCCTCTCCCCGTCACTATACGGGGAGAGGATGCCGGCAGGCAGGTGAGGGGCAGCGCTGCCCTCGACTGACTTCTCCAACGCAAGCAATTGCCCCCGAGCCCGAAGGCGGCAAACCTTGTCTTGTCATGCCGGCCATGGTAGCGAACGCCCGATTTCAATTCGGTCAGCAACGCTGCCCAGGCAAAAGGATATAGGCTCATGGCCAGCAATGATGACGCGCCGGTCGGCGCCAACGGAAACGGCAACGGCAGCGCGACGCAGCCCTCGCTCAACGTCCTGGCCCAGTATGTCAAGGATCTGTCCTTCGAAAGCCCCGGCGCGCCGAACTCGCTGCGCGGCCGCGACAAGGCGCCCGGCATCGCCATCAACGTCAACGTCAACGCCAACCCGCTCTCCGACAAGCAGTTCGACGTCAACCTGACGCTGAACGCCAAGGCCTCCTTCGACCAGGAAGTGCTGTTCAACGTCGAGCTGGTCTATGGCGGCGTCTTTGCCATTTCGGGCTTCCCGCAGGAGCACATGCTGCCGATCCTGTTCATCGAATGCCCGCGCCTTTTGTTCCCCTTCGCCCGCCAGATCATCGCCGAGGCGACCCGCAATGGCGGCTTCCCGCCGCTGATGCTCGACCCGATCGATTTCGCGCAGATGTTCCAGCAGAAGATCGCCGAAGACCAGGCCGCCTCGCAGACCAAGGTGAGCTGATCTCGGCTGACACGGATCGCTTGAAGAACCCGGCCTCGTGCCGGGTTTTTTGTTGGTGTTATCCCGTTCGTCTCCTCGGCAACGCTGGCGGGACAGCACCCCCCTCTGGCCTGTCGTGTTTTGCCTTCGCCAATCTCCAACGTCTCAATGTCGGCGGAGCGCTGAAGCTGCCAATCTCCCCCCTTGCGGGGGAGATGTCCGGCAGGACAGAGGGGGGGTGTGAAGGAACTCGGCGGTCGGCCAATTCTGAACCACACCGCTCATCCCCTCTTGCGGAGCACCGCACAACTCCTGCGGATTCCAGAACATTTCCGTACGTCACCCCGCTTTATCATTCCCTCTCAGGCAATGGCGCCCCGGCGGTCGCAGCCGCCCCGCCTTGGCGCCCCGTGCATGCCGTCCCGAAACCGCTGGGCAGTTTTGGGCGGCATCTACCAACAAAAGAGGGAACGACGATGAAATTCATGCTGACCGACCGCAAGCTCCACCCGCGCGCCAAACCCGTCGCCGACGATTTCAGGACGGGCGGCATCAGCCGCCGCGAATATCTGGCGCTCATGGCCGGGCTCGGTGTCAGCGCCGCCGGCGCCTTTGCCCTGGGCGGCCTGACCGCGACGCCCGCCCGCGCCGCCGAGCCGAAGAAGGGCGGGACCTTGCGCGTCGCCATGAACGTCAAGGGTTTCAAGGACCCGCGCACCTTCGACGGCGTCGAGATGTCCAATGTCGCGCGCCAGTGCAACGAATATCTGGTGCGCTGGAACACCGATTTCTCGTTCGAGCCCTGGCTGCTGGAAAAGTGGGAGATGAGCGACGACGCCAGGACGCTGACGCTGCATGTGCGCAAGGGTATCACCTGGTCGAACGGCGATGCCTTCAACGCCGACGATGTCGTCCACAATCTCACCCGCTGGTGCGAGGCCGGCGTCGCCGGCAATTCGGTCGCCGCGCGCATGGGCGCGCTGGTCGACGCCGACACCAAGAAGCTGGTCGATGGCGGCATCGAGAAGGTCGACGACTTCACGATAAAACTCAATTTGCCGAAACCCGACATTTCGCTGATCGCCGGCATGGCCGACTATCCCGCGCTGATCATGCACCGCTCCTATGACGGCGATGGCGACCCGATGAAGGCGCTGGCGATCACCACTGGCCCCTGCGAGCTGGTCAAATGGGACGCCGAGACCGGCGCCGAGGTCAAGCGCAAGGACAAGCCGTGGTGGAAGGGCGAGTTCTACCTCGATGGCATCCAGTGGATCGACTACGGGTCCGACCCCAACGCCATGCTGTCGGCGTTCGAATCCGGCGAGATCGACACCGACCACGAGACCGCTTCCGACGCCGTCTCGCAGACCGACAAGATGGGGCTGAAGAATTCAGAGATCGCCACCGGCTCGACCATCGTCGCCCGCTTCAATGTCGGCAATGCGCCCTATGACGACGTCAAGGTGCGCCGCGCCGCCCAGCTCGCCGTCGACAACTCCGCCGTGCTGAAGCTCGGCCTCGACGGCCGCGGCAAACCCGCCGACAACCACCATGTCGGCCCCATGCATCCCGAATACGCCGATATCGGCCCGGCCAAGCGCGATGTGGATCAGGCCAGGAAACTGCTCGCCGAATCCGGCAAGGCCGACCACGAATACGAGCTGATCTCGGTCGACATCGAATGGCAGAAGAACACGGCCGACGCCATCGCGGCGCAGATCCGCGAGGCCGGCCTCAAGGTCAAGCGCACCGTGCTGCCCGCCGCCACCTTCTGGAACGACTGGAGCAAGTTCCCCTATTCCTGCACCGAATGGCTCGGCCGCCCGCTCGGCGTCCAGGTGCTGGCGCTGGCGTACAAATCCGGCGCCGCCTGGAACGAGAGCGCCTACGCCAACAAGGAGTTCGACGAGCTGCTCGACAAGGCGCTGGCCATGCCCGACCCCAAGGCCCGCAAGGAGATCATGGCCAAGATCGAGCAGAATTTGCGCGACTCCGGCATCATCATCCAACCCTACTGGCGCTCGGTCTACCGCACCTACCGCAAAGGCATTGAAGGCTGCGAACAGCACCAGGCGCTCGAACAGCATTTCGAGAAGGTTTGGATTGAAAGCTGAGGCGGTCGCGGCGCCTCTTCCTTCTCCCCCTGTGGGAGAAGGTGGCCTCGCGAAGCGAGGTCGGATGAGGGGTGTTCCAGCTTGGCAGCATGCGTTTGACGGCAAGCGCATCGAAGCGGCGCGAAACCATCACGCCTCACTCCGTACCGCACCCCTCAACCGTCTCGGCGCTGCGCGCCGATCCACCGCCCGGGGGCGAGCCACGGGTCTCGGCCGTCCTTCGGACCCCACAAGGGGAGAAGGAAGAGGCGCCGCGCCCGGCGTCGCTCACCGCCCGGCCCTCAGCCGCGTCTGGATCCAACCGGCGAAAGTCAGCACCGGGAGCCGCGGGCGATGCGGAGCGCCTTTGGCCCACACTCTTATCATTTGGGAAGATGGCCGGCGCGATGCCGGTGAGACAATTGCCTGAGCCCCGCGCCGGCCACTAGCGACCTTATAAAGGTCCGCCGCCCGATTTATGTACCGGCCCCGCGCCGCGCGATCAACCGAGCCGGGCAGTTGGTACGAATTCGTACCGACCCTCGCGTGAGACTTCGGATAGCAATCGGCGACAGATCGGAAGCGCGGAAGAACGGCGCCATTCAGCGACAGCGCGGGGCAAGCCCGCCCGGGGGGCAGGCCTTGAGGCGGAAGCTATCCGCAGGGGTGCGATATTGTACAGACTCCGGCCGTCACGGCCGAAAGCTTCTCGCGCTTGCTCAGCGTAGGCTTCGCATAGGTCTTTTTCATGGATGGTCCCCCTGGCCCCCAATGGCCAAGGTCCAAAGGCGCCGGTATTCGCGCGATGTCAATGCGCACGTGCAGACCGGACGGTGAAGAGCGTTCTTCCTTCTCCCCTTGTGGGAGAAGGTGGATTGCCGCAAAGCGGCAAGACGGATGAGGGGTGTTCCAGCTTGGCGGCACCATCAAAAGCCGCACCAAATCGGCGCGAAACACGTCGCCCTCTCACTCTGTACGCACCCCTCATCCGTCTCGGCGCTACGCGCCGATCCACCTTCTCCCACAAGCGGAGAAGGAAGAAGCGCCGCGCCGGGTCCCGCTCATCGCGCCGGCCTCAGCAGCGTCCAGATCCAGCCGGCGAAGGTCAGCACCAGGAAGGGATAACCAGCCGCCGGCAGCGGCGCCGAGGTCGGCAGCAAGGGCGCGCCCCACAGCACCATGCCCACCGACACCAGGAACAGCACGGCGGCCACGAGCGCGGTGATCCGCATCCACGGCGCGAAAGTGTTCGGCACGCTGATCATGATCAGCGCCGCCGCCCAAAGCGAGATGCCGCCGACATAGGAAGGCACGCTGGCCTGCAAGCCCGCCGCATTGCCGGCCAGAAGCAGGCTCTCGCCGGCCAGGAAGGTCAGGAAGCCCGCGGCCACGCAATCATTGCCTAGGCGCTGGTATTTCATCGTCAGAAGCGCGGTCGCCACCACCAGCGCCACGCCGTCGATCGCCCACAGCGTCTCGCGCAACGCATTGCTTGCCACGAAGGTGCCGGCAAGGCCGAAGATGCCGCCGACGGCGAGGCCGATGGAGGCGATGGTGTCTAGAGTGGTGATGCGCATTTTGATGTCCCCCAAGCAAGCTGGAGAGAGGATACGCCGCCGCCGCAACGGCCCAATCCGGCAGCCACCGCTGGGTGACAGGGGGACGAAGCGCAGATGCTTCGCCTCCCACCTTCACCCAACAAAGATATCATAGCTTTGACCAAGCGGTCAATTTTCTGACACGGAACCAACACGTCGCCGGTCGCGGAACCCGGACTGTCAAGCGCGACCTTGAGCGACGTGTCGAAAGCGCAGCGCGCGATGAAAGCGCCTAGCCGCCAAGCAGGTATCCCGCAAGCTGCTAGCTATCGACAAATAACAGCGCCATCGCGAGTGCTATTTGTAATTGATTTGACCTACTTTATACGACAGCCGACGCCACTCGGACGTCGATGCCAGAGTCAGCAGGCGCGTTCTCAACTCCATCAAGATTGGATCCGAAAATCTCTTCAGCAAACTGTCTACTTCGCGAAAATAGGCCTTGCTGGCGACAACCGCCCTATCTACTAACCCATGCGACATCAGGGCATCAATATGATGATACCCAAGAGTCACTATTGGATATTCGTCCAGCGCCCCCTTCAATCTCTCTACACCCATCGAATGGTGTCGCTCCATTAGACTCGTTACAGCCTCGTCGATGAGCTTCTGCGTAGAACCGCTGAAAATCTTGTGTTGAGCGGCAACGATTAATTTTTGTTGCCCAAGCGCATGCTGTGCGTACTTGTTCCCGGGATACGCCTCTATTGATCTACCCAGCATCTCCAAAGCGTCCTGCTGCCGTCCAAGGCGGCGTAATAGCAATGCATACTGAAGCCAGAAATGACCATCCAGCTGAAGAAGCACCTCGAACTTCGCATAGAACTTAATAGCGTTCGATTTATCGCCGGACTCAGCAAAAATCTGGTATATATTGTTGTTATTCAGAAGATACTTGAATAGCTGCGCGTCATGGCTGGTTAAATTCCGGATTATTGGTGGAGCGAACTGAACATAATATCTAATCATCGCCTCCAATACCGCTTCGATGTCCTCTATTTTGGCGTGCTTCTGGACTATCTCAGATGCATATATTTGATGTCTCGCTTGGTACCTACCCGACTTTGCGACATCGACAATCCCTTGGAGGCCGTTGGAAAGCTCATCAAACGTCTGCATGACATTCAGATAGCTTAGGACAGTCGACGCCATAGATTTACTAATTCCAACTCTGGGAACAGTTGCAATAGCAACCATAAGAAACAACCAACGCCGCCCTTGGTCCGTTATCCGAGAAAATTCATCCTCAATAATTTCTTCAAAGCCTTTGGATTCTGTCGCCTCGAGCATGGCGATCAGCAGTTGTTGCTTACTCTTTGTGAAGCGCTCTCTCTTTTCAACCAAGCTTAATTTGTTGAACGCCGGGGCAGCGAAATTAACCTCGATCGCTTTGATGATAATCGGTATATCATCATTTTTAAATCTATCGAACCTAACGGTGCCGACGTTGCCGCCAAACAATTTTCCAAGCCTATCGTACCACTCCCCGGTCCTCGCGCTTGTGACAATGGTGGCGCCCTCCATGGAGCGCCCATTCAAAACCTCCGAAATGTCTTCGGCCACGACGTGCAGATCGTCGACAATTACTATGCATGGTTTGTCGTCACGAAATTTCTTTAGCGAATACATCACTTCCTTGAACGGAGTTCCGCTCTCTGTATACTCAAATACAAGTACTTCCTCTTTGAAGGCTACCGAATTCATTGCGTAGTGCATAACGAAGGTTGATTTTCCAGATCCAGCTTCACCAAGGACAACGATAGCCCGTTTCTGAATTCTAGTATTGTCTACCTCTTGAGCAATTCGTTCGAATTGTCCGAGGACCGCATACGACGAAGTAGAGATTATCGGCCAAGTTGGGCCGTACCCCTCGTAGAACCGTCTCCTATGCTTTGATATGTCTAGTCCGATGTTCAAAAATCGTCTTTCGATATCTTTCTTTGTTATTGGGAATACCGCTCTGAGCGCCTCAACGTCAGTTTCACTAAATCGACTTTGCTGGCTAATTCGCGCTGCGGCCCCGTTGGACTCGAGATCTCTAGGTAAAAGCCCTCCTGGAAATCTTCGGCCGAGCTCCAGAACAAAATCCTCAAGCTTTGCCTTAATATGGACTATGCCGCGGTTCTGGAGCGACTTGCTCTGAATCTCAGTAAGAATGTCGGGCGTGATGCAAAAAGACCGACCAGGGACGGCATCCTTGGTCAACGCTGCCCTCACGCTTTGAAATAGAATTTGCTCCTTTAGCGTAGTGCCTACAAATATAACGGTGTAGTCGATGAAATCCTCGCCAAGCTGCGAATACCACGCCGGATTCTTTGCCGAAGCCTCAGCGTACTCGGAGGACGAAAAAATGAATCCCGTTTCGGTATCGAGAGCGGAGCCATGCAGATGTATAACCTGACACTCGGCATAACCTTTCCATTCTACACGCCGATCCTTAAGCGCGTTGTAGAAAAAAAGCCTCTGTGAGCGCTTATTTCTCGGAATATTCTCAATGGTATCATCTACGTTGAACGTGTACACTCGGCGCCATGGATAGCTGAACGCCTCGACAAGAGAAGTGCTCGGCTTAGCGTTTGTAAAGTTATCCTGGAAAATTTTCTTGTATTTTGCTGATCCAAGCGAAGCCCCAGCAGCCTCGAATACGTCTTTAATATCTTCACCGCCGTATGAAAGGTCGGATGCCTCGGCGATCAGCTTTGCGATCTGAGTCGTACTTATAATTGGCCGGCCAAATTTATTTGTTGCTTGCCCGCTAACACCGGCACCCGTAACTAGGACAACCCTGCCTTCGCGAATATCGGCAAATACAGACTCTGGAAACAAGCTCATAGCATCCCCCTACCTAATTGCTAGAATGGCCGAGGTTCGAACTATTTACTAGCCCCAAAGGATGAGTTTTGCCGTCAGCGCATGACGCGCCCCTCAATCGCCCATCTTCAGCGCCTGAATAAACGCCTCCTGCGGGATATCCACCTTCCCAAATTGCCGCATCCGCTTCTTGCCCTCTTTTTGCTTGTCGAGGAGCTTGCGCTTGCGGCTCACGTCGCCGCCGTAGCACTTCGCCGTCACGTCCTTGCGCAGCGCCGAGATGGTTTCGCGGGCGATGACCTTGCCGCCGATGGCGGCCTGGATCGGGATCTTGAAGAGGTGGTGCGGGATCAGCTCCTTCAGCTTCTCGCACATCTGCCGGCCGCGCTTTTCGGCCGCCGTGCGGTGGACCAGCATCGACAGCGCGTCGACCGGCTCCTCGTTGACCAGGATCGACATCTTCACCAAATCACCCTCGCGGTAGTCGGTCAGGTGATAGTCGAACGAGGCGTAGCCCTTCGAGATCGACTTCAGCCGGTCGTAGAAATCGAAGACGACTTCGTTGAGCGGCAGATCGTAGGTCAGCATGGCCCGTTTGCCGACATAGGAGAGGTCGGCCTGGATGCCGCGCCGGTCTTGGCAGAGTTTCAATATGCCGCCGAGATAATCGTCGGGGGTCAGGATCGTGGCGCGGATCCACGGCTCCTCGATGGCCGAGATCTTCACCACGTCGGGCATGTCGGCCGGGTTGTGCAGTTCCTTCACCGAGCCGTCATTGAGCAGCAGCCGGTAGACGACCGATGGCGCGGTGGCGATCAGGTCCAGGTTGAACTCGCGCTCCAGCCGCTCCTGGATGATTTCCAGATGCAAGAGGCCAAGGAAGCCGCAGCGATAGCCGAAGCCGAGCGCGGCGCTGGTTTCCATTTCATAAGAGAAGGAAGCGTCGTTGAGGCGCAATTTGCCGACGGCGGCGCGCAGATCCTCGAAATCGGCGGCGTCGACCGGGAACAGGCCGCAGAACACCACCGGCTGCGCCGGCTTGAAGCCGGGCAGGGCGTGTGCGGTCTGGCGCTTGTCCTCGGTGATGGTGTCGCCGACGCGTGTGTCGGCCACTTCCTTGATCGAGCCGGTGAAGAAACCGAACTCGCCGGGGCCGAGCTCCTCGACATTGATGCGGGCCGGCGTGAACACGCCGGTGCGCTCGACCAGGTATTTGGCGCCCGTGCCCATCATGCGGATGGTCTGGCCCTTCCTGAGCACGCCGTCGATGACGCGCACCAGTACGATGACGCCGAGATAGGCATCGTACCAGCTGTCGACCAGCATCGCCTTCAGGGGTGCCGTGGCATCGCCCTCGCGCGGCGGCGGCAATTGGTGGACGATGGCTTCCAGCACGTCGGGGATGCCGAGACCGGTCTTGGCCGAGATCAGCACGGCGCCCGAGGCGTCGATGCCGATCACCTCCTCGACCTGCTCGCGGATGCGCTCGGGCTCGGCGGCCGGCAGGTCGACCTTGTTCAGCACCACGACGATCTCGTGGTTGTTGTCGATCGCCTGGTAGACATTGGCCAGCGTCTGCGCCTCGACGCCTTGGCTCGCGTCGACGACCAGCAGCGAGCCCTCGCAGGCGGCGAGCGACCGCGACACCTCATAGGCGAAGTCGACATGGCCGGGCGTGTCGATCAGGTTAAGGATATAGTCCTCGCCATTGTTGGCGCGGTATTTCAGCCGCACCGTCTGCGCCTTGATGGTGATGCCGCGCTCGCGCTCGATATCCATCGAGTCCAGCACCTGCTCCTTCATGTCGCGCAGCTCCAGCCCGCCGGTGGACTGGATCAGGCGGTCGGCAAGCGTGGATTTGCCATGGTCGATATGGGCGACGATGGAAAAATTTCTGATGTGGTCGAGGGGCGTGCTCATGCCGCGCGCTTTAGCAGGGGCGGCAACCGGCGGCAAGGCTTGCGGCGCAAGGGCTGCCTTGCCGCTCACAAAGCGGTGATAGCAGCCAAAAAACCGAGAAAATCGGCCTTCGCGCCAAGAATGCATAAATTTTGATCGATCACATTAGACCTTGGTTTGCCGGCTGTGTGGTAAATGCACGGTCGCTAATGTCCGTTGGGGGGTTGGAAATGTTCAGGGTTATGCGCGGCTTTGCCCGTTCCCGCAGCGGGTCGATGATGCCGCTCTTCCTGGTGATGCTGATGCCGCTGATCGTGGCTGTCGGCATGTCAGTCGACTATACCAGCGCGGTCGAGACCAGGTCCAACCAGCAGCAGGCGCTGGATGCCGCCATCCTGGCGATCACCACCATGGATACCACGTCGACGCTGTCGCAGCGCCAGACGATGCTGCAGAATTCCTTCATCGCCAACGGTGGACAGGGCAGCGCGACGCTGACCAACTTCGTGGCTGGCACCACCGCGACCGCCACCACCGCGCAGGCCACGGCAAGTTTCGCCATGCCGACCGTTTTCATGAGCATCGCCAGGATCAATACCGTGCCGATCGCCGTCGCGGCGGCGGTGAGCAAGCCGCCGGCGCTGGTTGCGGCCACGTTCAAGGTCACCGGCGTGTCGGGTTACTGGAACAAGACAATGACCCTCTACGGCACACAATTCGGCGCGACGGTGGCCAAACCGCTGATGACGATCGACTATACCTATGGCGGCACCGGAGACCCGAAGGGCTATGGCACCACCAATGTCAACGTCCTCACCACCGATTCAAACGGCAAGACCGTCACCACCCTGGTCCAGAAGCAGGTCTGTAGCCTTGGCAAAAAACCACCCGCCGGTGTGACGCTCCAGAAAGATGCGAGTGGCACGTACTATTACTGTGTCGACACGATGTATCCCGCCGATGGCCCCGGCGCACAGATCGACGTCAGCCAGATGGGTGGCCTCAGTCTGCAGATGCATGTGCCATCAGGGAACCCGCAAGACCTCAAGTCGAACGATCCGCTCACCTCGAACCGACTCTATAGCGGGGTCAAGGATCCGCTGACCAACAATGTCAACTATACCGAGACCGCGACCGGCCAGGTCGTCGATATCTTCGGCCTCGTGCCTTGCGGCTCGACAGCCTATCAAGCCTGGGAAGACGGCGGCAACCCGGTCCCGGCGCCTGTCACCAACGCCGACTTCTTCTACAACGTCACCGGCAAATGCGACTTCAACAAGCGGCCCTCGGACACCGCGCTGACGCAGTGACGTAGACGCTTCTTCCTTCTCCCCTTGTGGGAGAAGGTGGCCTCGCGAAGCGAGGTCGGATGAGGGGTGTTCCAGGGAACACCAACGCCTCACTCCGCTGGAACACCCCTCAACCGTCTCCGCGCTATCGCGCCGATCCACCGCCCTGGGCGAGTCACGGGCCTCGCCCGCCCTTCGGGCCCCACAAGGGGAGAAGGAAATGCGTGCCTTTTGCCACAGGGACTGTAGACGGACCGCAGCGTTCGACTAATCTCACGTCATGCCGCATCAACCCGTCCCTCCCGCCAAACGCAATTTTGCCCGCTCGCTTCGTCGTGCCATGACGGAGGCTGAAGGCAGGCTTTGGCAGGAGCTGCGCGACCGCAGGCTCGACGGGATAAAATTCCGGCGCCAGATGCCGTTTGGAAAATACGTCGCGGATTTCGTCTGCATCGAAGCCAGCCTTATCATCGAGATAGATGGCAGCCAGCACGCGGATTCGGATTCGGACCGCAGCCGTGACGCCGACCTGAAGGCGAGAGGCTTTCGCATCCTGCGCTTCTGGAATGACGACGTCCTGAGAGACATGAACGCCGTCTGCGACACGATCATCGCCTATATCAGGGACACGAGTCTGCAGCCCTGGCGTTAGGTGCCGGCCGCGGTTCTTTGAAGGTGGATCGGCGCGTAGCGCCGAGACGGTTGAGGGGTGTTCCAGCAGAGTGAGGCGTTGGCTTTCCCTGGAACACCCCTCATCCGACCTCGCTTCGCGAGGCCACCTTCTCCCACAAGGGGAGAAGGGAAGAAGCGCAGGCGCCCCGATCACAAACCGGTGAGCGTTGTAACGAAGCTCGTCGTGGCGGCGAAGTGGGGACATGACGGGCGCATCGCGGCGCCGTCCCCACGGAGCACGCCGATGTCGCCAGTCCTATCAAGCAGGTTCCTCGCACTGTCCGGCCTCGCCGGGATGGCGCTCGCTGCCTCGCTCGTCAGCGCCGTCGCCCAGCCGCTCACCGTGGTCGAGCTGTTCACCAGCCAGGGCTGTTCGTCCTGCCCGCCGGCCAATGCCAACCTCATCAAGGTGAAGGACCGGCCCGGCGTGCTGGCGCTGTCGTTCAATGTCACCTACTGGGACTATCTCGGCTGGAAGGACACGTTCGGCAAGCAGGAATTCACCCAGCGCCAGGTTTCCTACGAGCCGCCGCTCGGCCATGACGGGCCGTTCACGCCGCAGGTGGTGGTCAACGGCCATGCCGATGTCGTCGGCGCCGCACCGGGCCAGATCGAACATCTGATCGCCGCCACGGGCAAGACCGGCGGCCCGTCGCTGTCGCTCGGGGGCGGCAAGGTCGCGATCGGCGCCGGCTCGGCGCCTGGCGGCAAGGCCGATGTCTGGCTGGTGCGCTACACCAAGGGTATCGTCGAGGTGCCGGTGGCGCGCGGCGAAAACACCGGCCGCACCTTGCCGCACGCCAATGTCGTGCACGCACTGACAAAACTCGGCAGCTGGAGCGGCGAGGCCAAGACGCTCGATCTGCCGGCAGCCTCGGCTGGCCTCAGCACCGCCGTGCTGCTGCAGTCGCCCGGCGGCGGGCCGATCCTGGCCGCCGCCGCCAACTAATGCATGTCGCGCAAAAGTGACCTCGGTTTTGCGACGACGACATGCATCAAGCAACAATCACGTTCAGGCAAAGACTTGCCGAGCAGAGATTTGCGCCGCCGCATGGGCGGCGGCGCAAGAGCCCGGCCGCCCAGAGGGCGTGCCACCAACCCCACAAGGAAACCGACCATGACCAATTTCTCCCGCCTGACGCTGCCGGCGCTCGCGCTTGCTCTCTGCTCGACGGCGCTGTTTGCCGGCGGCATCGCGCGCGCCGACGACGCCACCAATGCGATGAAGCCCGCCGATCCGATGGCCACCAATTCCATGAAGCCCGCCGCCGATGCCATGAAGCCGGCGGACGCGATGAAACCGACGACCGACGCGATGAAGCCGGCAACGGATGCCACGGCCAATTGAGATTGGTTCGTGGCCTTCTGTCCCTGGCGGGCTCCCTGTCCAGCCGGGGACAGTTGCCGGAGCAATCCCGGGAAAGGCGTGACGTCCGGGGGAGCACGCGAATGTGAGCCTCCGCCGCATCGCGCCACGGTCGCTGATCCAATAGACTGATCCCTATGCAAGCCATGAGGAGTGCAACCATGACCAATATCGACAATCGTCCGACGGGCTTTGTCCGGGGCGGGCTCGCCGCACTCGCCCTTGCCGTCGCGGGCGCCGCCTTCTGGCTCACGCCCGCCATCTCCGCCGAGGATGCGGTGAAGATCCCGCCGCCGGCGATCGACGAAAAGGCGGCCCCAGGCAGCGAAAAGGCGATCTTCGCCGGCGGCTGCTTCTGGGGCGTGCAGGGCGTGTTCCAGCACGTCAAGGGCGTCAGCAAGGCGGTGTCCGGCTACACCGGCGGGTCAAAGGAGAACGCCGTCTACGAGACGGTCGGCACCGGCCGCACCGGCCATGCCGAATCCGTCGAGATCACCTATGATCCGTCCAAGGTGACCTATGGCCAGCTGCTGCAGGTCTATTTCTCGGTCGCCCACAACCCGACCCAGCTCAACTACCAGGGCCCGGACTCGGGCACCCAGTATCGCTCGACGATCTTCGCCGAGAACGACGCGCAGAAGAAGATCGCGCAGAGCTACATCGCCCAGCTCGACAAGGCCAAGGTGTTTTCCGAGCCCATCGTCACCACGCTGGAGACCGGCAAGACCTTCTACCCGGCCGAGAACTACCACCAGGATTTCCTGACGCTGAACCCGACCTACCCCTACATCGTCTACAACGACCTGCCCAAGGTGGCGAATTTGAAGGCGCTGTTCCCGTCGCTCTACAGCGAAAAGCCGGTGCTGGTGCTGTCGGCGAGCAATTGAGATGGCCCGCATTGAGCCTTCTCCCCTTTTACGGGGAGAAGGTGCCGGCAGGCGGATCAGGGGCGGCGCCGGCAGTTCGAAAGGCAGAGGCTACTCGCTTTGCTTGGCAAGTTCGTGCTGCCCCTCATTGTCCTGCCGGACATTTCTCCCCGTATAGTGACGGGGAGAAAGACGCTGTCATCCCACCCTCAATCGTAAGTCAGATCCGTCGCCTTGCCGCCGAACACGCGGTAGGCATAGAACGAATAGAAGATGATGATCGGCAGCACCACCACGGTGCCGGCCAGGATGATGGCCAGGCTTTCGGTCGCCGACGCCGCTTGCCAGATGGTCAGTCGATCGGGCACCACATAGGGATAGAACGACCAGGCAAGCCCGGCAAAGCCGAGCGCGAAGATGGCGGCCAGCGTCAGGAACGGCGTCAGCGAATGGCGGTCGTCGGGCCGCGGCAGATGGAAGGTCTGCCGCCACAGCCAGAGGAACAGCAGCGCCGACAGGATCGGCAGCGGCGACAGATAGAGCATCTGCGGCCAGCCGAACCATTTGGCGAAGATGCGCGGGCTGGCGAAGGGCGTCGCCAGCGACACCGCGGCCATGCCGAGCGCGGTCAGCACAAGTGCCGTGCGCAGCCAGAGCACCGCCTTCTTCTGCAACTCGCCCTCGGTCTTGTAGATCACCCAGGCCGCGCCCATCGCGGCGTAGGCCGCCGCCAGGCAGAACGCCACCAGCGCGCCGAACGCCATGCCGCCCGGCCCGATATCGAGGCCGAGCACGTAGACGCCCAGCATGTAACCCTGCGCCAGCGAGGCGATGACCGAGCCGAGGAAGAAGATGCGGTTCCAGCGGTGCTTGCGGCCGGCCGGCACCTTGGCGCGGAAATCGAAGGCGACGCCGCGCAGGATCAGCCCGACCAGCAGCACGAACACTGGAATGTAGAGCGCGGTCAGGATGACGCCATGCGCCAGCGGAAAGGCGACCAGGAGCAGGCCGACGGCCAGCACCAGCCAGGTCTCGTTGGCATCCCAGAACGGGCCGATCGCCGCGATCATCGTGTCCTGCTCGGTGTCCTCGGCGGCGGCGAACAGGATGCCGATGCCGAGGTCGAACCCGTCGAGAATGACATAGATCAGGATGGCGAGGCCCATCAGGCCGGCGAAGATGAGCGGGAGCAGGGTCGGCCAGTCGTAGGTCATCTTTTCACTCCCCCGCCGCCGGTTGCGACATGGCCGTCTTCATCACACCCGGCAGCGGCGAGGTGTCACCATCCTTGGCCGCCTTCAGCGCCAGGTGCACCAGCACGCCGAGATAGGCGATCAGCAAAAGCACGTAGAGGAGGAGATAGATGACGAGCGTCAGCGCGACATGGCTGCCGGCCACCGGCCCGACGGCGTCGGCGGTCTTCAACACGCCGGTCACCAGCCAGGGCTGGCGGCCGATCTCGGTCGTGTACCAGCCGGCCAGCGTCGCCAGCCAGCCCGACAGCGCCATCGGCACCATCAGCAGCGCGAGCGGCCTGGGCAGCGAATGCCGGCGCTTGAGGAAGAAGGCGGCCGACCACGAGACGGCGAGCATCAAAAGCCCGGTGCCGACCATGATGCGGAAGCTCCAGAAGAGTGGAAAGACCGGCGGATGGTTGCCCGGGAAATCGTTCAGCCCCGGCACCACGCCGTCGGCGCTGTGCCGCAGGATAACGCTGGCGCCGTCCGGAATCGTGACCTCGAATCTGTTTTCCTTGGCCGCCTCGTCGGGCAGCGCGAACAGCACCAGCGGCACGTTGGGGCCGGTGTTCCAGTTGGCCTCCATGGCGGCGATCTTCTGCGGCTGGTGTTCCAGCGTGTTCAGCCCATGCTGGTCGCCGGCCAGGATCTGGATCGGGATCAGGATGGCGGCCGTGAAGACGCCGGTGCGCAGCGCCTTCCACATCGATTCCGAACGGTCGCCCTTGAGGTAGCGCAGCGCCGACAGGCCGGCGATCAGGAACGACACGGTGAGCCCCGAGGCGAGCAGCATGTGCACCAGCCGGTAGGGCATGGAGGGGTTGAAGACGATGGCCCACCAGTCGACGGCGTGTGCCACGCCGTCGCGCATCTCGAAGCCGGCCGGGGTCTGCATCCAGGAATTGAGCGCGATGATCCAGAACGCCGACAGCGTGGTGCCGCCGGCGACCAGCACCGTCGCCAGCGTGTGGACGCGGTTGGAGACGCGGCGGAAGCCGAACAGCATGATGCCGAGGAACGCCGCCTCAAGGAAGAAGGCGGTGAGGATCTCGTAGGCGAGCAGCGGCCCCGCGATGTTGCCGACGTGCTGCATGTAGCCCGGCCAGTTGGTGCCGAACTGGAAGCTCATGGTGACGCCCGACACGACACCCATGGCGAAGGACAGCGCGAACACCTTCACCCAGGTGAAATAGGCGCGCATCCAGGCGGAATCATTGGTCGCATTGTAGCGCAGCTTGAAGAACAGCAGCATCCAGCCAAGGGCAATGGTGATCGTCGGAAACAGGATATGAAACGAGATATTCGCGCCGAACTGCATGCGCGAGAGAATGAGCGGGTCCATGGCGGGCTCCGGCTGCTTATTACTTATTCGACGCAATTCCCTAGGGAAAGCGTTGTGCGCTTTTCCCGGGAAAACCGCTTCACACTTTTCCTGGAATTGCTCCAATACTGGCGAAGGATAGGCCCGAAGCGGGATCAGGTCAAAGCGGCGTCCCGCCGCGAGGCTGAACGCCACAGGACAATTTTACCGGATAGAAGCGACGCATTTCCGGCCAGCCCCGGGCTTCGATGTCCAGAACTGGCAGCAGGGCATTGACTTGCGGTTGCACTGGGCGACAACAGGCCTATATCAAGTCACCTCTTTCAGGCAGCCGTTTTCAACCATGCCGTCCATTCTGTCCATTTCCGGGGTCTCCAAGACCTACGCCACCGGCTTCACCGCGCTCAAGGAAGTCAGTCTCGACATAGAGCGCGGCGAGATCTTCGCCCTGCTCGGTCCCAACGGCGCCGGCAAGACGACGCTGATCTCGATCGTCTGCGGCATCGTCAACCGCTCGTCGGGCACCGTCACCGTCGACGGCCACGACATCAACAAGGACTATCGTGCCGCGCGCAGCCTGATCGGGCTGGTGCCACAGGAACTCACCATCGATGCCTTCGAGACCGTGTGGGCAACCGTCAACTACAGCCGCGGCCTGTTCGGCAGGCCGGCCAATCCGGCCTTTGTCGAGAAGGTGCTGCGCGATCTGTCGCTGTGGGACAAGAAGGACTCCAAGGCGATCACGCTGTCGGGCGGCATGAAGCGGCGGCTGATGATCGCCAAGGCGCTGTCGCATGAGCCGCGCGTCCTGTTCCTCGACGAGCCGACCGCCGGCGTCGACGTCGAACTGCGCCAGGACATGTGGGCGATGGTGCGCCGGCTGCGCGAGGACGGCGTCACCATCATCCTCACCACGCACTACATCGAGGAAGCCGAGGCGATGGCCGACCGCGTCGGCGTCATCAATCGCGGCGAGATCATCCTGGTCGAGGACAAGGCCGAACTGATGCTCAAGCTCGGCCGCAAGCAGATGTCGCTGGAGCTGCGCGCCCCGCTCGGCAGCGTGCCCGACGGGCTCTCGAACTACGCGCTCGAACTGTCGCCGGACGGCAACCAGCTCACCTACACCTATGACAACCAGAGCGACCGGCCGGGCGTCGCCTCGCTGATCCGCGATCTCGAGGCGGCCGGCATCCAGTTCCGCGATCTCGACACCAAGAACAGCTCGCTCGAAGAGATCTTCGTCAATCTTCTGAGGCAAGAGCCATGAATCCGCGCGCAGCCATGAATCTACGTGCAGTGTGGGCGATCTACCGGGTCGAGATGGCGCGTGCGTTCCGCACCGTGCTGCAGAGCATCATCTCGCCGGTCATCTCGACATCGCTCTATTTCGTCGTCTTCGGCTCGGCCATCGGCTCGCGCATCACAGAGATCGACGGCATCAGCTACGGCGCCTTCATCGTGCCGGGACTGATCATGCTGTCGCTCCTGACGCAGTCGATCTCCAACGCTTCCTTCGCCATCTACTTCCCGAAATTCGTCGGCTCGATCTACGAGCTCCTGTCGGCGCCGGTCTCCTACCTGGAGATCGTCATCGCCTATGTCGGGGGTGCGGCCACCAAGTCGATCATCCTCGGCCTGATCATCCTGGCCACGGCCTCGCTGTTCGTGCCGCTGCACATCGAGCATCCGTTCTGGATGCTCGCCTTCCTTATCCTGACGGCGGTGACCTTCAGCCTGTTCGGCTTCATCATCGGCATCTGGGCGAAAAGCTTCGAGCAGCTGCAGCTGGTGCCGCTGCTGATCGTCACCCCGCTGACCTTCCTCGGCGGCAGCTTCTATTCGATCCACATGCTGCCCGGCATCTGGAAGACGATCACGCTGTTCAACCCGGTGGTCTACCTGATCAGCGGATTTCGCTGGAGTTTCTACGGCAAGGCCGACGTCTCGGTCGTCGTCAGTCTCGGCATGACGCTGGTGTTCCTGGCCGTCTGCATCGCGATCGTCGCCTGGATCTTCCGCACCGGTTACCGGCTGCGCAACTGATCGGCTGGGACTTGGTTCCTCTCCCCCGCTCCGCGGGGGCGAGGAAAGGGCAAATCTCAAATTGCCTTGACCAGCCGCAGCAACCCCAGCATCTCGATATAAGTCCCCTCGCGAAAGGCGATGTAGACCGGCTCCTCGACGCCGTGGAAACGGCGCTTGAATGCCGCCTGGCCCTGCAGGTTGAACCTGCGGCGGTTGACCCAGGGCGAATCGTAGGCGCGCTGGAAGGTATTGCGCCAGAAGTCGCTTTCGGCAAATCCGCTCGGGCCGACATCGACGAGCGGCGACAGGCCGAGCGTCACCACCGAAACGCCTTCCTCGCGAAAGCGGTCGACGGCGAATTTGGTCAGGCCGATCTCGGCATGCGGCGAGGCATCGATATGCTTGCGCTTGAAGGCGGTAGTGTAGCCGATCACCTTGCCGTCGGCGAACATCGGATCGAAATCGAGCAGCGCGACCAGGCCGCCATCGGGACCGTGCAGTACGAAACGGCGCATGTCGGTGCCGAGCTGATCGTAAAACGGACGGTTCAGGAACCCCATCTCCCAGCGCTTGACGATGCGGTCGCCGCGCCAGTTTTGGGAGAGCCGGGAGATCTCGTCGAGGTGGATCGTGCGTTTGTCCTCCTCGAACGAAAAGCCTTTCTTCAGCAGCCAGCGCTCGGAATAACGCACCGTTTCGTTGCGCTTGCCGGAAAAATCATGCTCGGGCAGCGGCAGGCGGGTGTCGATGCCCAGCCGGTTCACCTTGTAGCCGAGGCCGGCAAGGACCTGGGCGGTCTGTTCGCCGATCTGCACGAACCATGGGCCGCCGGCACTCTCGACGAAGCGTCTGATATAATCGGGCCGCTGCGCCGGTGCCGCCACCGGATCGCCGAGCGCGAAATGATGCTTCATCTTGGTCCCGAAGGCGATGTAGCCGTCGGCGTCGCCAAAATAGGAAAGCTTGGGCTGCACGGCGGTGGAATAGGCGAGCGAGAAGTCGCCATGGCGGCGCACCAGCGCCAGCCGTTCGACATGCGTCAGCGCCCGGCGCTCGACCTTGGGCGAGGCACCCTCGAGGATGTTGTCGAAATAGATCCGCAAGGAGGGCATGGTCGAGATTCCGCGTGCCGTTTGTGGCGCGACGTGTCCGCCGACACGCAAGACGCGCCACGGCGTCTTGATTTTTCGCGGGTAGCCGAAATCGGTTGCCGGTTTCGAATGCCTGCGTCCGTGACGAGATCCGCCAGCCCCCGGACCTCGAATCAATCACTTTGCCGCGACCTGATTATCGCCGATGCCGCCGATATGCCATATAGGGCTGGATGTATTCGGACAGAAGCGGGTAATCCGCTCCATGTCGTTGTTTTGGCCGCGGCGCCGCGACCGGCTGTTTCCACCGGGTGGCGCAATGCTCTGGAAGCGAGACCGCGCCTCGGCGCGGGTCATCGAAGATCGGCATCGATTTGCCGTTTGGCGCGATCAAACGGTTACAGCGGCCTGCGAGCCTTCGGGGTTGCGGTAAGGGCGAATGGGATTTGAGATTGAATGGCTGATACAACACCTGGGACGATGATGGAGCAGCTGGTGGCGGTCGAGCCGGCGATCGTCATTGGCGCCGGCGTCGCCGGGCTGGCTGTCGCGCAGGCCTTGATGAAGGCCGGCGTGGCGACGGCGATCCTGGAGAAGGAAAGCCGGCTGGCCGAGCCCTGGCGCCGGCGCCACGAACAGCTGCACCTCAACACCCACCGCGATCTCTCGGCGCTGCCCGGCCTTGCCTATCCCAAGGGTACCCCCGCCTTTCCGCACCGGGATGTCGTCATCCGCCATATGAGCGATTTCCATGAGGCGAACCGTTTGCCGGTGGAGTTTGGCGTCTCCGTCGAGGCCATCACGTCCGGGGGCGACCACTGGATCGTGCGCACCAGCGGCGGCTTGCGCCTGGCGCGTCATGTCGTTGTCGCCACCGGCCGCGACAGGGAACCCTTCACGCCGCAATGGAAGGGCGTGCAGGCGTTCGGGGGCCGGATCATCCACTCGGCGGATTTCGGCGACGCCCAGGCCTATGCGGGCAAGAAGGTGCTGGTTGTCGGCGCCGGCAATTCGGGCTTCGACGCCCTCAATCATCTGGCGGGCATTGATACCGCCGCTGTCTGGCTGTCGGCCCGCAACGGCCCCGCTCTTTTGCCCAAGCGCGTCGGCAAGATCGCCGTGCACCGCCTCTCGCCGCTCATGGCACGCCTGCCGCTGCGCCTCGCCGATGCGGTCATGGCGGTGACGCAGCGCCTGGTTTTCGGTGATCTCACCAAATTCGGCTTGCCGCCCGCGCCCGCCGGCGGCGCCAGCCGCCTGACCTCGGACTATACCGCGATCGCCGCCGACGATGGCGCCGTCGATGCCATCAAATCGGGCAGGATCGTGGTGGTGCCGGGGATACGGGAGTTCACCCGCGATGGCGTCATCCTGGCCAATGGCAGCCTGATCGCTCCCGACATCGTCATTGCCGCGACGGGCTACCGCACCGGGCTGGAGCGCATGGTCGGCGATCTCGGCGTCCTCGACGAGAAGGGCGTTCCGCTCTTCAACGGCGGCCAGGCCGATCCGAAACTGCCCGGCCTGTGGTTCACCGGCATGCGGCCGAGCATCCGCGGCTGCTTCGCCAATGCCGCCATTTTGGCCAGGGCGATAGCTGGGCGGATCGCCGGTCCCGGCCATCCGGGCACCTCACGCTGATTTCGGCTCCAGTAGTCGGAACCGACAGCCTCGGTAGGCATCTCCTCGTCGGCCTTGCCGGCATTGTTGAGGGCAAGCGAGGGTGAGAGCCAATTCACGCGCCAATCTTTCCCGAGGCTTGAATACAACACGCATTCAAAAAGAGGGGCCTCGGATCCCCGAGGCGCCTCTCGTTTTGTCTACAGCATGTCGCGGCGAATAGGATCACTTCCGGGCGACATGCATTAGCCCGACGTCAGACGGCGATCTTGCCGCCGCCCTGTTTGGTGATCGCCACGACCGCCGGCCGCACCGGCATGTCGGGCTTGAAGTCGGGCCAGCGGGTCGACGGGTCCTCGTAATAGGAGGGCCGGCCAAACGCTTCCCAGTCCTCGCCACCGTCGCCCGGATGCTGGACGGCGACGAAGGCGGTCCGATCGTCCGGCGCGAACAGCGGGCCGCACATCTCGGCGCCGATCGGCACCTGGAAGAACAGTTTCGAGGTCGCCCGCGCCGGTCCTTCCGTGTCCACCGCCCACAGGCCGTCGGTGCGGCCGGTGGCCTTCGGACCCTGGCCGTCGGTGGCGACCCAGAGGCGCCCGGCCGAATCGACCGCGCAATTGTCGGGCATGCCGAACCAGCCATTGGCCGTCGTCGCGGTGGAGAAGGTGGCGCCGACATCGGCCACCGACGGGTCGCCGCATTTCAGCAGCACTTCCCACTTGCCCTTCGTGGCGGCGAAATCGCCGCCGTCCTCGACGATCTCGATGATATGGCCGAAGGCATTCCCGGCGCGCGGGTTGGCGGCGTCGACCTGATCGGCCTTGCGCTTGGAATTGTTGGTCAGCATGACATAGACCTTGCCGTTGCCGGCATTAGGCTGGATGTCCTCGGGCCGGTCCATCTTGGTGGCGCCAAGCAGGTCGGCGGCGCGGCGCGTCTCGATCAGCACGTCGGCCTGGCCGGCAAAACCGTTTTCCGCCGTCAGCGGACCCTGGCCGAACACGATCGGCATCCATTCGACCGAGCCGTCCTCGGCGAATTTGGCGACATGCAGCGTGCCGTCGTCGAGCAGGTCCTTGTTGGCCGCGCGGTCGCCGGCGTTGAACATGCCCTTGGTGACGAATTTGTAGACATAGTCGAAGCGCTCGTCGTCACCGAGATAGAAGACGACGCGGCCGTCCTTGGCGACGATCGACTCGGCGCCCTCATGCTTGAAGCGACCCATGGCGGTGCGCTTGCGCGGCACCGAATTCGGGTCGTTGACGTCGACCTCGACGATCCAGCCGAAGCGGTTGGGCTCGTTCGGCTCCTTGGCGAGGTTGAAGCGGTCGTAATGCGCGCCCCATTCATAGGCGCCTTCCGGGATGCCGAGGCGCTTGTAGTTGGCGGCTTCCTTGTGGCCTTCCGGCAGCTCGCCGGAAAAATAGCCATGAATGTTCTCCTCGGCCATCACATAGGTGCCCCAGGGCGTGACGCCGCCGGCGCAGTTGTTGATCGTGCCGAAGACCTTCGTTCCCGACGGATCGGCATTGGTCTTGACGCGGTCATGGCCGGCGACCGGGCCGGACAGCGCCATCTCGGTGCTGGAGGTGATGCGGCGGTTGAGCTTGCCGTCGCGCACCACCTGCCACTTGCCGCCGTCCTTGCGGATCTCGACGATGGTGCCGCCATGGGCGGCCATCTCGACATCGACCTGCTCCTTCGAGAGCGGCGCCACCTCGGCCGACTTCTTGCCGTCCTTCTCGACGATCTTGACGAGGCCCGGGAACATCAGATGCGGGTTGGTGTATTCGTGGTTCACCACCAGCAGGCCATGTTCCGCCGAGCCGTCAATCGCGATATAGCCGACATAGTCGTTGTTGTAGCCGAACTGCCTTGCCTGGGCTTGCGCCGACTGCTTGGTCGGGTCGAATTCCGGCGAATCGGCAAACAGCGGATCCCCCCAGCGCAACAGCACGTCGGCGTCGTAGCCCGGCGCGACATGGTGCTTGTCGTCGATACCGGCCTCC
Source organism: Mesorhizobium sp. ES1-3 (assembly GCF_020164795.1). Taxonomy (NCBI): domain Bacteria; kingdom Pseudomonadati; phylum Pseudomonadota; class Alphaproteobacteria; order Hyphomicrobiales; family Phyllobacteriaceae; genus Mesorhizobium; species Mesorhizobium sp. ES1-3. The sequence goes on along the minus strand of NZ_JAIUGW010000016.1, from coordinate 55,443 downwards.
AGCTCGTCGAATTTGAAGGCGGAGCCGTCCGCGGCGCGGGCATCGTCGGAGGCAATCATAGCCAGCGGGCTGACGGTGGCGGCGATCGCGGAGACGGCAAGCGAACCCTTGAGGAAGCCACGGCGCGAAAAACGTGCGGCGATGATCTCGCCCATCGTGCGGTTTTCGCTGGGATTGTTGGCCGGGCCTTCGTTTTCCTCGAGCAGGCTGGTGCGGAATCGGGCGTCGGGGGTGCGATGTTCGGTCATGGGAGCCTCTGGCTTGGATTGGCTGGAGCTTGTTGCCTGTTCGACGCCTTACAGTCGGCTGATCACATTTTCGTGACAGGATATCGGCACTGCCGCTCCCTCACGCTACCGTTTTTCATGCTGGGTCTGGGACTTTGGTCCAACCTTGCGCCTGCAAAGGTCCTGGGAGAGAAACGCAACGGTCGGAGGTCGCTTCCGGTCACCACGTCTTTCGGCGATGTTGGTTGCACTGCAACGTTGGGGTGGGCGCGCCGGCTCAATCGACGGAGATCAGTATGCACGGATCGATCACGGCCCGTTGTTGCCGTCTGGCTCTGAGATCGGCGGCGCTTCTGGCGCTGACCGTCGCCCCCTATGGAGTTGTCTTCCATGGTTTCGTGCCCGGAATCGATGCCGCGACCGCACATGCCGACAAGGGCGGCAATGGTGGCGGCAACGGCGGTGGTAACGGCAACGGCAACGGCGGCAACAGTGGCGGCAGTGGGAATAGTGGGAATAGCGGGAACAGTAACGGGAATAGCGGCGGCGGCAACAACGGAAAAGGCAAGGGGCAGGGCGACAACAACTCCAGCCATGTCAACGCCACGACCGGCGACAAGGTCGACGTGGACGGCAGCAAGATTTCAGTTCAGCACCCCGACGGCATGACGGAAACCATCGAGAACGGCCGTTTCAGGATGAAGGATGCGCTGGGCCGCACGATCATCGACCGCCGGGCCACACCGGCCGATGTCAGCCGTCTCAGGGGCCTGTGAATTTCGGCCCTGTGAATTTCGCCCTTGTGAAGCTGGTCAACAGGCAACGACCAGTTTCACACGTCACCTCCGCCGCCCCCCGGCGGAGGTGACCTCCTTTTGCGTGGCGTAGCGCTTTTCCTGGCGGAATGCGTAAAAACAAGAGCTGGAGCGACTCGGCGATCAAACGCTGAACCGCCCTATGAGAAGTCCCGCTCGCGGTCGCGAAACTCGCGCATCATGAGGGCTGCTTCAGTGCGGTTTCGCACGTTGAGTTTCGACAGCACCCCCGTCATGTGGTGCTTGACGGTCTTCTCCTGCAGCTCCAGGCGCAAGGCGACTTCCTTGTTGCTCAGCCCCTCCGCCACCAGCCGCAGGATTTCGGTCTGCCGGCCGGTGAGTTGCCGCAGCCGGTCCGCCACGCCGTTGGCAGGCTGCAGGGACTGCACATCGGAAAGCAGCCGGGCCGACAGCATCGGCGAAAGATAGCTTTCGCCAGCCGCCACGTTGCGCAGGATATCGGCGAGCGAGCGCGACCCGACGCCTTTGAGGACATAGCCGCGCACCCCTGCGTTCAGGGCCTTGGTCACATCGGCATTGGCCTCTGAAACAGTCAACAGGACGATCTTCTGAGCGGGATGGTCGGCAAGGATGCTTACAACCGCGGCCAGGCCGCCGCCTGGCATCGAAATGTCGAGCAGCAATATATCGGGCTGCACGGTCGAGGCGATGCGTTCCGCGTCCTGCGCGGTCGCACCTTCCCCGGCCATCTCGAAGCCTCCGATCTCCGACAGGCTGCGCGTCACGCCTTCGCGGAACAGCGGATGGTCGTCGACAATGGCGATGCGGATTGCGCCCATCATGCTTGCTCCTCAACCGAAAGACGGATCACCAGCTTCGTGCCTTTCGGCCCGCTCAGGGTTTCGAACTGTCCGCCAATGCTTTCGACCCGCTCCCTGAGGCCGGCCAACCCCAACCCCTCGGCCCGCGCCGGATCGAAGCCCGGCCCGCCATCCGACACTTCAACGAAAAGCCTGCCATCTTTCATTCCTGCACGCACCGCCTGATCCTTGCCCCGCCCGTGGCGGTAGGCATTGTTCAGCCCCTCCTGCACGAAGCGATAGATGCTGATCTTCTCAGAAGCGCCGGGCTCGGGCAAATGTCCGGGCAGCGTCAGCTTCACCGACGTGCCGGTACGGTGCTCATGTTCCTCGATGGCCAGCCGCAACACATCCGCCGCCGCCGCCGTTTCTATCTGCGGCAGCACCAGGCCGTTGCAGATGCCGCGTATCTCGCGCATCGCGTCCTCCAGCGTCTTGCGGATCATGGCGACCTCGGTCGAGCGACCTTCGCTGCCATGGCCGTCGCCGGTAAACACCGGACTGTCCATGCGCAGCGCCGCCAGGGCCACGAGCTGGGCAGGGCCGTCATGCAGGTCGGCGCCGATCCGCCGCAGGTATCTTTCGTTGAGTGCGGTGGCGCGCCGCGACGCCCGCTGCACGCGTTGCCGCAAGGCGCTGTTCTGCGTCACCAGGCCTTGCAGCTCCGACACCTGCCGGCGCAGCGCCCCGCGCTGGTCGTCGATGGTGCGGCTGGCGCGCAGGACGATGCCCGACAGAAGCAGGAATGCGGTCAAGGTGGTGCCGGCCACGACCAGCCAGCTCGACCGCAGGGCGGAAGCCAGCGTGGCTTTGAAATCGGTCGCGACCTCATAGAATTCGGTGACGGCGACCACGTCGCCGGACCAGGGTTCGCGCACCGGATTGTAAATCTCGAGCAACGGCACGCCCGAGCCCCGCACCTTGTCTTCGTTTTCGTCGAATGTATCGAATTGGGCAACGACACTGCCCTGGAAGGCGGAACGCAGATTTTTGTTCATGTCGAAGCGGCGGCCGATCAATTCCGTGTCCTTCGCGTAGAGCACCATGCCGTCGCGGCGCCAGAGCCTGAACGATGCCAGGCGTTTGCCGAGCGCGCCCTGGCCGAGCGTCTCGTCGAGCGCCTGTTTGACGGATTCGCTGAGCTCCTCGTTCTTGCGCAGGTCGGGCAGCAGCGGCGCAATCACGCTGTCGACATAAAGCGCCGTCGTGGCAGCCGAATTGCGGGTGACGCCGTCCCGGATCTGCGTCGTCACCCAAGTCCCTACGACCAGCATGACGACAAGCAGCCCAAAGCCGCCGGCAACGACGAATTGCAGGGCAAGGGAAAGCTCGCTCCAGCGCCGCGCCAAGTTCTGAAGAATACGAATCATGGACCCCTGACCGCCCTTCTATCGACATGCCGGGCGATTCCAGCACATTGAGCTTCAGTCTCGCCCTTGCCAAGACCCTCCTTGGAGCGACGTTGCTTGACGTCTAGGCGCGCTTCGGAAACAAGGTCCGCGATATCAGGCGAAAGCCGCTTCGAGGGGGACGAGACATTGAGTTTTTCGGGATTGCTGCAGCTTGGCTTTTCGACGGTGATCTTCCTGCTGGCAGCGACCGCCGCCAAGCAATGGGGCCTGGCGCCGAGCCTGGGCAAGATCCTGCTGACGCTGGCGCTCTATTCGCTGGGCAATTTGATCATGCTGCGGCTGATCCGCGAGTTCGGCATGTCGGTGTCGTTCAGCCTCTCGGCGGTGATCCAGCTGGTCTCGGTCAACGTGGTGGCGCTGGTGTTCTTCGGCGAGCGCGTCAACGCGCTGCAGGCGGCCGGCATCGCACTGGCGATCGCCGCCGTGGCGCTGATCACGCTCGGGCCCTATCTGCAAGGGCGATGATATGACGACCGAGGTACCGGCCCGATGAAAGACAACGCAGGCAGTCTGTTCAACCGGATCGAATTCCCGGTGCTGCTCGCTGGCCTGGTCATCGCCGGCGGGCTGTGGGGCTTCGTGGAACTCATGGAGGTAGCACGCGCCACCGCCCCGCATGGTTTCGACACCGAGATACTTCTCGCCTTCCGCCAGCCGGGCCAGCCCGGCGTTCCCATCGGCCCATCATGGCTGGAAGGGGCGATGCGCGACATCACCAGCCTTGGCAGTACCAGCGTGCTGGCGCTGGTCACCACGGCGACGATCATCTATCTGCTCTTGATCCGCAGGCGTGGGACCGCGCTTCTCATCCTCGTCGCCGTGGCTGGTGGCGAGGTGCTGTCGAGCCTGCTGAAAGTCGGCGTCGACCGGCCGCGTCCGGAACTGGTTTCGCACCTGGTCAACGAGACCTCGCTTTCCTTCCCGAGCGGCCATGCCATGCTGTCGGCGGTGACCTATCTCACGCTCGGTTCGCTGGCGGCGCGCTTCCTGCCGGGCCGGACGGCCAAGGTCTACGTCTTGTTCCTGGCGGTGCTCACGACGGTGCTGGTCGGCGTCAGCCGCATCTATCTCGGCGTCCACTGGCCGTCCGATGTGCTGGCGGGCTGGTGTGCCGGTTTCGCCTGGGCGATGCTATGCTGGTTGGTGGCGCGGCTTCTGCAATGGCGCCAGGCGGTGAGCGACGACGCCTGACCCCGCCGTCAGATCAATCTGTTGATGAGATGCCCGCCACAGCCCGCCAGCGCCAAAACCATCGACAGCAAGCCTGCCGATGTCATCAAGGTCTTGAAAACGTTCAACCGCGTTACCCCTGCCCCGGATGGGCAGCACCCTAGCTTGAAATCCTCGGGAAGTATCGAAGAAAAATGGACAATCTGGCGAAGACGCTTACGTCTGAAACCCTTATAATGATGCTTGAAACATCACAATGAAGGTATTATACGTTATATCAGCAGACTCAGACATGGGTTCCGGCCGATGATCACTGCCGCGCAGATGCGTGCCGCAAGGGCCTTGGCCGGCATCGACCAGAAGACGCTCGCCGAGCGCGCCGGCGTTTCGCTTCCAACCATCCAGCGCATGGAAGCGAGCGATGGCGTGGTCCGGGGCGTGGTCGATACGCTGATGAAGGTCATCCAGGCTCTCGACGAGGCAGGGGTGGAACTGATCGGCGAGAACCAGGCCAGCGAGCGAGGCGGCAGGGGCGTGCGCCTCAAGCCCGCCGTGTCGCCGGATCCCAGGGCTGAGCCGGCATAAGTCGCGACGGCGACCGCCGACAGTCCTGCCGACGATCCCGCCGCCTTTGCAGGTGCGGAAGGCAGTCCATGGATCAAGCGCGTCAGACAGTGCATCAACCGGCCCACCAGGCGGCCCACCAGCCGGTGAAGCCGACATTTTCCGAACTGTTCACGCCGAAGCTGGTGACAGTCTGGCGGGAGGGTTACCACCTGCCGCAATTCAAGGCGGACTTCATGTCCGGCCTGACCGTAGCCATCGTCGCGCTGCCGCTGTCGATGGCAATCGCGATCGCGTCGGGCGTGACGCCGGAACGCGGCCTCTACACCTCCATCGTCGGCGGCTTCATCATCTCGGCCTTGGGCGGCAGCCGCTTCCAGATCGGCGGCCCGGCCGGCGCCTTCATCGTGCTGGTGGCGGCAACGGTTGCGCGGGTTGGCGTCGACGGCCTGCTGCTGGCGACGATGATGGCGGGCGTCTTCCTGCTTGCGATCGGGTACCTCCGCCTCGGCACCTACATCAAATTCATTCCCTATCCGGTCACCGTCGGCTTCACCGCCGGCATTGCCGTCATCATCTTCTCCGGCCAGATCGTCGAACTGTTCGGGCTGATCCTGCCGGGCAAGGAGCCCGGACCGTTCGTGCCCAAGCTGATCGCGCTTGGCGAAGCGGCCGGCACGATCAACCCCGCCGCAACCCTGGTGGCGGTGCTGACCATCGCAACCATCGTTTTCCTGAAGCGGTGGCGGCCGAAATGGCCTTCCATGCTGATCGCCATCGGGCTTGCCTCGCTCGTCGTGGCGCTGTTTGCACTGCCGGCCGAGACGATCGGCACGCGCTATGGCGGCATCCCGCGCAGCCTGCAATGGCCTGGCCTGCCCCCGGCCAGCTTCGGCAGGATGCTCGACGTCCTGCCCGACGCCATCGCCTTCGCGCTGCTCGGCGCCATCGAATCGCTGCTGTCGGCCGTTGTAGCCGACGGCATGACGGGCCGGCGGCACCGCTCGAATTGCGAGCTGGTGGCGCAAGGCTTCGCCAACATCGCGTCCGCCCTGTTCGGCGGCGTCTGCGCCACCGGCACCATCGCCCGCACCGCCACCAATGTGCGGGCCGGCGCACACGGCCCGGTTTCGGGCATCGTCCATTCGGCCATCCTGCTGGTGCTGATGCTGGTGGCGGCACCACTCGCAAGCTACATCCCGCTCTCGGCCCTTGCCGGCGTGCTGGCGGTGGTCTGCTGGAACATGTTCGAGAAACAGGCTTTCGTCACGCTGCTCAGGGCATCGCGCGGCGATGCGCTGGTGCTGTTGGCGACCTTCCTGATCGTCGTCTTCCGCGACCTGACCGAAGGCATCGTCGTCGGCTTCGCGCTCGGCTCGATCCTGTTCATCGATCGCATGGCGAAGTCCGTCGCCGTCGAGGCGGATCTGGCGCAGGACGATGTCGCCGACAGCGGCGCCGGCGGCTATGATTCCAGCGAGGCCGCTGACGCCGACACCGTCGTCTATCGCATCTCGGGCGCCTTCTTCTTCGGTGCCGCCTCCACCGTCGGCAGCGTGCTCGACCGCATCGCCGACCAGCGCCGCAACTTCATCCTCGACTGTTCGGCCGTGCCGCTTTTTGATTCGACGGCGGCCAATGTCATCGAAAGCGCGGCCCGCAAGGCGAGGCGCGCCGGCGTGCGCTTCATCATTTCGGGCGCCTCGCCGCGGACACGGCGCATGCTGATCAACCACGGCGTCAAGCGGCCGCTGGTGACCTATGCCGCTTCGATCCGCGATGCGCGCGCGCAGCTGGCGGGAGAACAGGAGGCGGAGCAGCCGTCCCTCAACGGTTGAGCGATCCCGGGCCGCTGACGAAAGGACTTGCCTTCAGGTAAAATCGCAGCAGGCGTTCGGCATCCTTCGAAATGCCGATCCTGATGCTCTGCCCGATTTCAGCGGGGACGTGGTCTTCGTGTGCGAGCCATAGCGGGCCTTCCCGGCAAAGGTCGATCCCGTCGAGCGATCGATCGATCCGCAATGCCGCGGCCAGCCTTCCCGGCCCGCGCGCCAGGTCGCGCAGGCGCTCGACGCCACGGTTCAGCCGCATGATAGCGATGCCTTCCAGCGGCTCCAGCGCCCGGATCAGCACGCCGGTTCCCCTGCCTTGCGTCTCGCTCGAAACGTTCAGCATGAACGAGATGCCGTAGGCGAGATAGACATAGGCGTGCCCGCGCTCGAGAAACAATGACCGGTTGCGCGGCGTCATTCCCCGAAAGCCGTGCCCGGCGGCATCGCCGACGACATAGGCCTCGGTCTCGACGATGCGGCCGCTGACCCTGCCTTCGGGCAAATCGCGCACCACCAGCTTGCCGATGAGATCGCGGGCGAGGGCGGCCGTATCGTCCGGCAGGTCGTCCCGCGCGAGCGGCGGATGATTGTCGCTGTGGCTCACGGCATCCATGGGGGCGCTCTGATCTCGCGGTCGTCCATGGCACACCTCCCTGACCATCACCGTGGATGGACCGTCCTACCACGGTCCATCCACGGCTGTCAGCGAAGGTCGCACGGGTCGGCCCCGCGGCGGCGATTCTCAATCGATCTTCAGCGCCGCCACCTCGCCCTCGTTCATCAGTGGTACATAGAGGATCGACTTGCCGTCGGTGCCGATGTCGGCGCTGCCCGGCTTGAAATGCGCCACCGCTTCCGGCGTGCCGCCGGTCCTGTCTCGGTAGAGCGTGCCGGTCATGTAGGCGGTGGCATAGATGGTGTCGCCAATGGCGACGATGCCGTCGAGGTCGGCGAACCTTTGGGCGCCCGCCAGCGGCGTTACCGTCTTGCTGGCGAGGTCTACCGACAGCAGCCCGCCCGGCTCGGCGGTGCTGAAATCGGCCTTGATGCCCTTGCCCCATGAGGCCACGATCAGCCTGCCGCCATCGGCGAAGACGCCGTTCGGCGAGGCAAGCAGCGGGTCCTTGACGAACAGATCCGGCCTTTCGCCGTCGATGCGGTAGATCGTGTCGGCCAACATGTCGGTGACATAGACCTTGCCGGACCGGTCCGATGTCATGTCGTTCAGGAAGACCGCGTTCGGCACAACGATGCTGGTGACGAGCTTGCCGCTGGCGAGGTCGACGACGCGGACCTTGGTGATGTCGGCGACATAGAGCTTGCCGCCCGATATCGCCATGCCCTTGGGCGCGTCCATGCCGTCGGTCCAGTGCTGGGTTACGATCTTGCCGTCGAGGGACAGCACGCTGAGATAACCATTGCCGTCGGCATCGCCCGGATTGCCGACGATGTTGGAAACGATGATGCGGTCGTTGGCGGCGTCGAACAACGCCGATTCCGGCTGTTCGAGGCCCGTTGCGCGCCAGAGCTCGCCGGCCTGGGCGGGAGCGGCGATGCCGATGGCGGCGATAAAGGCAGAGGTGATGAGGCGTTTCATGTCCGGTCTCCTTTGATGATGGCGGAGACCTAGGGTTCTCGATACTTTTCGGAAAGAGTATTTGGCGTTAGTATCGAATGTCGATACGAAACCGACCGCAAGAGGTGCATCCCATGAATGGTTTGATCTTCGAGGCGCTGAAGCGGACGCTGAAGGCGAAGGGCGTCACCTATCGCGGCCTCGCCGAACGCATGGGCGTTTCCGAGCCGACGGTGAAGCGCATCTTCCATGAGAAGAACTGCAAGCTCGACCGCCTGGTGGAGATCTGCGCCGCCGCCGGCGTCGAGCTGGAAAACGTGCTCGGCTCGATGAGCAGGGGGCCGGGGCCGGTCAACCACATCGCGCCCGAGATCGAACGCCGGCTCGCCGGCCGGCCGGCGCTGCTGTTCGTCTTCGTCATGTTGTCGGAAAAATTCACGCCGCAAGGCATCATGCGCTCGCAGGGCCTGAGCGAAGCCTCGATGTTCCTCTATCTGCGCGACTTGGAGGAGCTCGGCCTGATCACGCTCGGTCGTGGCCTTTCGGCGAAATTGCTGGTCGAAACGCCTATTCAATGGAATTTCGAGGGGCCGCTCAGGCCGCTGTTCGAGATGACCAACAAGAATTTCATCGGCTGGGCGATCACCCATATCGAGCGGGAGGCGACCTTCGTCAGCTTCTCCAGGCGGATGCGGCCGGAGACGGCGGAGATGGTGCGGCGCGAGGCCGAGGAGCTGGCCGACCGCGCGAAACTGCTGGCCCATCACGACCAGCACACCACGCCCGAGGACGGGTTGGTCGGCCACAAATGGACGTTCGCCTTCGGCGCCACGCCGTTCGAGGCGATCATGCCGATCGGCCCGCATCCGCGCGACGCCGGGGCGTTCGATCGGCCCGCGGCTCCAGCAAAGGGACGCCGCCCGTTACCGGCCTGATACAGAAAAACGAAATCACATTCATGATATAGTTCGCGCACTGATTTGTCAGATTGTAGAAGGCGGGTTTGCCGAATGCGTGACACGTCCCCGTGAAATCGAAGTGATCCTATGTCGACCGCGCCAACACTTGAACTTCGCCGCTATTCGCGCCTGAAAAATTTGCGGGCGCGTGCAGAACGCCAGGGTGCTGCATTACAGTTCTGGGCGCGTACGGCATCGCTCGCCGTGATCTCCTGCTTCTTTTCATTGACCAGCCGCTGGGATGCTTCGCTGCTCTTCGTGCTGGCGGGCCTCGTGCTGTTCCAGCTCATCGGCCTGATCCAGTTTCTCTTTGCTCGCCGTCGCACGGCGCGATGGTGGATCGGTTACCTCGCCGGTACGCTGGACATCATTCTGTTGACCGTTCTGCTGATAACGCCCAACCCGTTTTCCCTGGAGGTCGCGCCGGCCGCGATGCAACTGCGCGAGGGCAGCTTTAAATACCTGCTGATTTTCGTATGCCTTGGCGCTCTGACCCTTTCGACACGATTGGCACTCTATCTCGGCGCGCTCGCGGCCCTGACATGGGCGATCGGGGTGGGATGGGTGATCTCCCATCCGGGAACCGTAATTCCGGCGACGAACCTCTATTCGCTGCCAATGACAGAGCGACTGAACCTCTATCTCAACCCCAATTTCGTCGATACATTTGCGCAGGCGACCAACATGTTGGTTGTGCTGATTATCGGCGCGATCATGGCGCTGGTCGTCTTTCGTTCCCGACATCTGTCGGAGGACTACGTCAAGGCAGAGCGCGCCCGCGCCAATCTCGCCCGGCATTTTTCGCCCAATGTCGTCGACCAGCTCGCCACCGATGACGAGCCCTTCGGCCCGGTCCGCCGGCAGGATATCGCGGTGCTGTTTGCCGACATCGTCGGCTTCACACACTATTCCGAGGATCATCCGGCCGAAGCAGTGTTCGAACTTCTGCGTCAGTTCCACCGTCGCATGGAACAAGTCGTTTTCGACCACCATGGCACCGTCGATAACTATATCGGCGATTGCATCATGGCGACATTCGGGGTTCCGCAAGCCAGCCATGACGACGCGACTCGGGCCATCCAATGCGCTGAAGCGATGGTCGCCGCTCTCGAAGACTGGAATGTACAGCGGGTGTCCAGGGGATACCCGCCGCTGGACGTTCGGATCGGTGCACAATATGGCGCAGTGGTCATCGGCGCGGTCGGCAGCGAGCGCAATCTGTCCTTCGCGGTGGTGGGCGACACCGTCAACGTCGCCAGCCGTTTGCAGTCGCTCTGCCGTGAGCTTCAGGTGAATATTTGCTTTGGGTCACGACTGATTGAGGCCGCGAAGGCGGAATCGCCCACGACACCGTCGAATGCGCGCGATCACGGACCGATGAGCATCCGCGGCCGGGACGAACCGGTCCATGTCTGGGTCGAACACAGAGCCGAAAACCAGGGTTCTATTGCGGTTCCGGCGTGACATAGGCCGCCATGTGAAACGCCTGCACCTCGGCGGGATAGCGGTAGGCCGCGTGTCCTGACCTAGGCCGAAAGCCATCACGTGTCCGTCGCGGTTGCGCCAGCCTTTGCGGCTGCGGCGTCTGTGCTTGCCTTGTCGTCCCAGACCATTTGCCGGTAGTCGAAACCATATTCCAGCGTCGGCTTGACGATGCGGAAAAACGGCGACAGGTCGAAATCGCGCGGCGTGTAGAGCGAGTGGTGACGAATGTGCAGGATTTCCTTGCGCATATAGGTCGACTGTGCCGAGGCGCGGCCGGGCGCGCGGGTAATGTCGGGCAGGATCGGATAGCGGATCTGGCCGTAAGCCTCGGCGATCAGCGTCGAGCAGATCGCCCGGGTCGGGTTGCCGGAGCCGAAGGCCAGCATGCGGCGGCGCCAGCGCACCGGTACCGGCGGCGCCGGCAGGAAATAGCGCAGCATGTCGAAGATGTTCTTGAGATCGTATTTCAGGCCGAGCTTGCCGATCATGAAGGCAACGACCTTGTCACGGTCTTCGGGTGTCAGGCCGCTCGCCCGGCAGATGCGGGTGTTGTAGCTCCGGTACCGCGACAGCGGCACGGCGACACAGCCTCCGCCGAGCGTAACCTCGATCAGGCGCCGCCGTTCCGAGCCGTCGTCCGGTTCGGCCAATGCGTCGCCGACATAGAAGGCCGCGTGCGACCACGTCGACTGGGTCAGGTATTTGATCGCCGCCGAGATTTTCTGGTTGCCCTCGATCAGCAGGATGTCGCCCGGCTCCAGCGTGCGGCGCAGTGTTTCGGCGTCGGAAGGCGTGTAGGGCTCGTAACCCGAGGATTCTTCCTGCAGCCGGCCGGCAAGCCAGCGGCCTATGCGGTCCAGGAGCGTGTCGGCGGGCTGGGTCATGACTACGCGTGACTAGCACGAGGTGGCGGGAACGTGCCAGCGCGCCCGGCGCGTTCTCCCTTCTCCCACACGGGTGAGAAGGGGAGGCACTGGCGCATCAGCCCACCGTCGCGTTCGCGTCTTCCTGCGCCGCGCCGGCAAGATCGTCGCGGGCCTTGCGGGCAAGCATCTTCGTCGAGCGCTTCGGGCTGTCGCCGAACAGTTCGGCCGCCTCGGCAAGGCACGCCTTCTTCAGGCCCTTTTCCGAGCGCTTGAGCAGCTTGCCGAGAAGTTTCGTATCCTCGGGCGGCCCAAGCGGCTCGCTGTCCGCCTCGAGCAGCGCACGCATGACGAACACGTCATGCAGTTCGCCGAGCCGTTCGCCCAGTTCATCGACGGCCTTGCGCCGCGCCTTGATCGGCGTCGGCCACAGCCTGCCAAGCAGCGACAGGTGCATGCCATGCGTCTTGGCCGCCTTGCGCAGGTCGTGGAAATCGTTGGCCTCGCCGTGCGAGCCGGCCTTGTCGAGCGCCTTCCTGGCACGGCGCAAGGTGGCGCGCGCGCCTTCGGCGAGCACGTCGGCGGCCTGTTCCGGCTGGTCGGGCAGGACAAGGGATTCGATGCGCTTCATGCCGTCTTCGCAGGCGGCGGTGGCCGCGCCGATCGCGGCCTGCAGGCCGGCGCCCTCATGCAAATCGTGCTGGCGGGCGATGAGCCTGTCGCGCACGCCATCGAGCCCGCCATCGGCGCTTTCCTTCGCGAAACTCTGAGCCAGCCGGTCGATGGTTTCGATCAGCGCCGTCGCCTCACGCAGGCCGGCAAGCAGCGCCGCCACATTGCGATAGCATTGGTTTTCCGTGGTGCAGAATGTTTCGTCTCCGGAACGAACGAGGCGCAGCAAGGCCCGCGCGCCCTTCAGCCGCTTGCGGCATTTGTGCAGCCCCTGTTCCGGCCGTGTGCGCGCCGCATCCAGATGCAGCAGGGCCTTGCCGATTTCCTCGGCAAGGATGCGTCTGACCTCGCCGGTCAGCGGCATGCGCGGGTCTATGCGAAAGCTCATGCGGCGATCTCCGGTATCCCCCCGAGGGCGAGCGACGCGTTGTAGAACTTCTGATCGCCGGTGACTTCACGGCCGAGCCAGTCCGGCAGCATTTCGTCCGGAACGTCTTCCGGAGTCTCGAGTTCGGCCACCACAAGTCCCGCCAGTGCGCCACCAAAGACATCGACTTCATAGAGATAGCCGCGATGCCTAACATGGTGACGTGTCTTGTCGATGACACGTCCGATGGCGAAGTCCAGCATTTCCACCGCCTCCTCAAGCGGGATCGGATATTCGAATTCGTCGCGCTCGCGCGCGCTGCTGCCGAATTTGAGCGTCAGTTTGGCCGAGGCTCCGTCGCTGATGCGGATGCGGACGGTTCGTCCGGGTGCCATGGCGAGATAGAACTGGAGAATGCGGATATCCGCTTCCACCAGATCTCGCCATGCGGTGCTGGAGACCAGGAACTTGCGCTCGATTTCCTTGCCCATGGCCACGCACTAAAGCGGTTGCCGCGCGCGATGGCAAGACGGCGCTGCGCCAGTTGACTTTAATCAATCGATTGATTAAAGTCTTGCCCATGACCAAATTGCCGAACGCCAAGACGCCCCGCCGCGCGGCATCGCCGGCTGAGCTGACGCGTTCCGCGCTGGTCCGGGCGGCGCTGAAACTGTTCGGGCGACAGGGTTTCGACGGCACCTCGACACGCGAGATCGCGGCCGAGGCGGGGGCCAATATCGGCTCGATCGCCTATCATTTCGGCGGCAAGGAAGGTCTTCGCGCCGCTGCCGCCGACTTTATCGTCGACACCATTCAGGCCGTCGCCGGCCAGGCGCTTGGCAATGGACAGGCGGCGACGGCAAGCGATCCGGAGGCGGCGCGGGCGCAGCTCTTCGCGGCCCTGGAGCGGATGGTCGGCTTTGTCGTTGCCAGCCCGCAGGCCGGAGAGATCGTGCAGTTCGTGCTGCGTGAGCTGTCGCATCCGACGGCGGCGCTCGACCGCATCTATGAAGGCGTCTTCGAGCCGACGCATCGCCGGCTGTGCCTGATCTGGGAGCAAGCCACCGGCGAGCCGGCCGAGAGCGAACGGACCCGGCTCACCGTGTTCACGCTGATCGGCCAGGTCATCTATTTCCGCATCGGCCGCGAGGCGGTGATGCGCCGCATGGGCTGGCACGACATCGGTGCCGCAGAGGCCGCCAAGGTGGTGGAGGTCGCCACGGACAACCTCGGCGCCATACTGGCCGCCCGAAAGGCGGCAGGGATGAAGGGATCGGGACAATGAGCTTTCTGTGTTCGCTGCCGCTCGCCGCCCAACTGTTTGGTGCCTGCGCGCCGGCGGCACCGCTCGCCGTCGGTTATGTCGAGGGCGATTACGTGCTCCTTGCGCCGATCGAGGTGGCGCAGGTCGAGACGGTGATGGTGAAGCGCGGCGACCGCGTCACGCCGGGAGCCATCGTGGTGACACTCGAAAACGCCGACGCCAAGATCGCGGTGGCGCAAGCTCAGGCGGGCCTCGCCCAGGCGCAGGCGCAGCTTGCCGACCTGCAGGTGGGTAAGCGGCCGGAAGAAATCGCAGCACTCAGGGCCCAGGTCGACATGGCCAAGGCGCAGGCCGACGACGCCAAGCGCAAATACGACCGCGCCGCCGATCTGTTCAAGCGCGGCACCGGCACGCAGGCCGACTACGACACCGCCTCGGCGACGCTGGAGACCGCCAATGCCCAGGTCGGCCAGGCGCAGGCTAATCTCGCCGTCGGCGGCCTGCCGGCGCGGACCGAGACGATCAAGGCCGCCGACAACCAGGTCAAGCAGGCGCGGGCGGAGCTGGAACAGGCGCAATGGCGCCTGTCCAAGCGCACCCTCGCCGCCCCTTCGCCCGGCCGTGTCAACGACGTCATCCGCAATCCCGGCGACACGGCGGGCCCGACCGCGCCTGTCATCTCGGTGCTTCCCGACGGCGCGGTGAAGCTCAGTGTCTATATTCCGGAAAGCGCGTTCTCCTCGGTCAAGGTCGGCAGCCTGCTCAGCGTCCGTTGCGACGGCTGTGGCCCGGGCGTCAAGGCGCGCGTCAGTTACATCTCGCCCGATCCCGAATTCACCCCGCCGGTGATCTATTCGCTCGAGAACCGGCAGAAGCTGGTCTACCTCGTCGAGGCGCGGCCGGAGGGCGACGCGGGGCCGTTGCAGCCCGGCCAGATCGTCGATGTCGATCTCGCGGATATGGGAAAATGAACGTCATCGACGTTCACGGCCTGGTCAAGCGCTTCGGCGACAAGACCGTCGTCGACCACGTGACCATGTCGGTCGCCGAGGGCGAGATCGTCGGCTTCCTCGGCCCCAACGGCTCGGGCAAGACCACCACCATCCGCATCATGTGCGGCCTGCTGACGCCGGACGAGGGCGAAGGTACGGTGCTGGGTTTCAACATCCGTACCGATGCGCTCAGGATCAAGCGTGAAGTCGGCTACATGACGCAGAAATTCTCGTTCTACGAGGATCTGACGATCGGCGAAAACCTCGAATTCGTGGCGCGGCTCTACCGGCTGAAGCCGGTCGAGGAGTATGTCGCCCGGACATTGGAGGATCTCGGCCTGGCGACGCGCCGCAACCAGCTGGCCGGCACCTTGTCCGGCGGCTGGAAGCAGCGGCTGGCGCTGGCCGCCTGCATCATGCACGAGCCGAAACTGCTGCTGCTCGACGAGCCGACGGCCGGCGTCGACCCGAAGGCGCGGCGCGAGTTCTGGGACGAGATCCATCGCCTGGCCAGCGGCGGGCTCACCGTGCTGGTCTCCACCCATTACATGGACGAGGCCGAGCGCTGCCACCGCATCAGCTACATTTCCTATGGCAGGATGCTGGCCACCGGCACCGTCGCCGAGGTGGTGAAGAATGCGGGCCTGACCACGTTCGTGCTGCAGGGTCCGCGGCTCGACGAGGTGGCGCAAGCGCTGCAAGGCCGCCCCGGCGTCGACCAGGTGGCGCCGTTCGGCGCCACGCTGCATGTCGTCGGTTCCGACCGCAAGAAGCTCGAGGCTGCCCTTGCCGATGTCGAGAAAGAGCACAAGGGCGTGACGGTGACACCGGGCGAAACCAGCCTGGAGGATGTGTTCATCCAGTTCATGTCGGGATCGAAGGACAACATGGCATGAACAGCGTCTTTTCCTTCGCGAGGCTCGGCGCCCTGCTGATCAAGGAATTCATCCAGATGCGGCGCGACCGCATCACCTTCGCCATGATGCTGGGCGTGCCGCTGATCCAGCTCGTCCTGTTCGGCTACGCCATCAACAACGACCCGAAAAGCCTGCCGGCGGCGCTGGTGGCGACCAGCAGCGATCCCTACACCCGCGCCATGGTCTCGGCGCTGCAGACCACCGGCTACTACCGCTTCGATCATGTCGCGCAAAGCGCTGACGAGGCCGAGTTCCTGATGGCGCGCGGCGACGTCGCCTTCGTCGTCACCATCCCAGCCGATTTCGCCCGGCGCGTCGAGCGCGGCGACAAGCCGCAGATCCTGATCGAGGCCGACGCCACCGATCCGGCGGTCGCCAGCGGCGCCATCTCGACGCTCGGCACCATCGCCGGCCAGGCGCTGCTGAGAGCGCAGGGCATGCAGGAAGCCGCCGCCGAGACCGCCAGGGGACAGCTCGATGTCGTCGTCCACCGGCGCTATAATCCCGAAGGCATCTCGCAATACAACATCGTGCCTGGCCTGCTCGGCGTCATCCTGCAGATGACCATGGTCATGATGACCTCGATCGCGCTGACGCGCGAGACCGAGCGCGGCACGATGGAGAATCTCCTGGCGATGCCGTCGAGCCCGCTGGAGATCATGATGGGCAAGGTGCTGCCCTATCTGGCGGTCGGGGCGGTGCAGGTGGTGGTGGTGCTGGCGGCGTCGAAGCTTCTGTTCGCCATACCCTTCACCGGCTCGATGACGCTGCTTCTGTCGGCGGTGCTGGTGTTCGTGCTGTCCCTGGTGCTGCTTGGCTACACGATCTCGACCATCGCGCGCACGCAGATGCAGGCGCTTCAGCTCACCTTCTTCTTCTTCCTACCCTCGATCATGCTGTCGGGCTTCATGTTCCCCTATCGCGGCATGCCGGACTGGGCGCAGACCTTCGGCGAGATTTTCCCGCTGACGCACTTCCTGCGTATCACCCGCGCGGTGATGCTGAAGGGCGCCCAGCTGCCGGCGGTGGCGACCGAGATCGGCTGGCTGGTGGTCTTCGTCGCGCTGTTCGCCGGCGTGGCATTGGTGCGCTTCAGGCGCACGCTGGACTGATCGGCACGGCTGGCGCAGATGGCCGAGACATATAGAATGCAATGGCTGTGACGGGCCAATTCAGGGTTGATCAATGCTGCGGGGCAAACTCCATATCCTTCCATTGATCACAGGCAAGAAAGACACGCCCCTGCGTGTCGGAGCCGATCTCGGCCCCATTCAGAAGCACCTCGGCTTTCCGAAATGGCTGTATGTCTATCAGGATCAGCCCTGCGGCTTTCTTCTTGGCTATGGCGACCTGGAACTCGACATTCTGACCCGCAGCAATCGAGCGCGCGCCAATCGCATCAGCATCAAGCTGTGGCACGTGCCGGACGTCGCCAAGCCTTTACCTTTGAAGTGGAGCGGAAACAGCCAAATCGATCTCGATGGCTTTCATCCGGCGATGACGCTTTCCGCCACTAAGGCGCTGCTTACCGATCTCGGCCTTCAGGGCAAAGACTACAAAGTTGACAGTGCTTCTGAGACGGTGCGTCGCCTTGTGCTTCCCCATGCGGAATTGCATTTCTTCAGAGGGCCGGAAGAACCGATCCTTATGGAGATCCACTTCCTGACCTCAGAGGAAATCCGGCGAACCAAAGGTGATTGGGCCTTTTGAGCTTCGCAAGCTCAAGGCCTGACACTTGTGGAGGGCGCAGCCCCTACGCCGCCGCCATGATCCCGGCATAGGTGCCGAAATCGACATTGCCGCCGGACAGCACCACGGCAACGCATTTACCCGACAGCTCGATCTCGCCCGATGACAGCGCCGCAAGCGCGACGCAGCCGCCGGGCTCGACCACCAGCTTCAGGTAGGCCATGGCGTCACGCATCGCCTGTGCGGTCGCCTTGTCGGAAACCGCGATGGCACCCGCGAGGTTACGGCGGTTGATCTCGAAGGTGATGACGCCCGGCTCGGCGGTCAGGATCGCGTCGCAGATCGAACTGTGGCCCGGCTCGTTCGAAACCCTGGCGCCCGCTGCCAGCGAGCGGCGCGTGTCGTCGAAATGCTCGGGCTCGACCGCCCAGATCGCGGTGCCGGGCGAGGCATCCTTGACCGCGACGGAAATGCCGCTGGTCAGGCCGCCGCCGCCACAGGGGATGACGACCGCGTCGAGGCTGACACCGAGCGCCCGCGCCTGCTTCACCAGCTCCAGTCCGATCGTGCCCTGTCCGGCGATGATGGCCGGATCGTCGAAGGGCGGCACCAGCGCCATGCCCTTGTCGAGATAGGGGCGAACCACCGTCATGCGGTCGTCCTTGAAACGGTCGAAGGGCACCACCTCGGCGCCCATCTTGCGGACATTGGCGATCTTCATGTCAGGCGCATCCGTAGGCATGGCGATGACCGCCTTGACGCCGAACATAGCGGCGGAAGCCGCCACGCCTTGGGCATGGTTGCCCGAGGAAAAGGCGACGACGCCACGGGAGCGCTCCGCCTCGCTCAGCGAGGACAGCTTGTTGTAGGCGCCGCGGAACTTGAACGAGCCGGTTCGCTGCAGCGTCTCCGGCTTGAACAGGATACGGCCGCCGAAGCGCCGGTTCAGCTCCTGCGATTCGATGAGCGGTGTCTCGACGATCAGGCCCGAAAGGCGCGCGGCGGCGGCGTGGATGTCGGCGATGCCGGGAGGGGTGGTCATGGCGATCCTGTGGCGATGCGATCCGGCCATGGTGCACGGAAAGGCTCGCGCGATGCCAACGAAAAGATGTGACCGGGACAAATTTAGCGATTGTGATCAAGATACAAATGTAGCCAGCGATGCCGGCGGGACAGCGCCCCCCTCTGCCCTGCCGGGCATCTCCCCCTCGAGGGGGGAGATTGGCAGCTCCGATCGCGGCAATTTTTTCCGGCGTTGAAAATTGGCGAAAGCCGTCGTGACATCCGATCTCCCGCCTTGAGGGGGAGATGGCCGGCAGGCCAGAGGGGGGCGCTGTCCCGCCAGCGTATCGCAATTCAACCCAACAACGTCCGCTGCCTTTTTGTCCCACCCAGCTTGCGCCAGCTGTTGAACCGATGCGTGGCGGCGGCGAACGAGATCTTCATCTGCTGGGCCACCGAATAGCGCGACTTGCCTTCGTCGAACATGCGGTAGCAGCACTCGACGCCTTCCTCGGTCAGCTTGCCGTCCGGCGCCTTGTTGTGCGGGTTGGCGGGGTCGAATTTCTCGACCTGTTGCTCGACCAGGCCTTTCAGGCGTTGCAGGTCGGCCTCGATGCTGGCGATGAGATCGAGGACCGGTTTCGGGTCATAGGCGTGCGGAGGCTTCTTGGCCGTCATCAGCTCGTTCCTTTCATGGCTTGGTCCGATATATAGGTGAACATTCACTGCTAATGAAGAGCGATGCCCTGAACCGGGGCTTCAACTATTCTTGACCACGGCCAAGCTGGCGATTGACCATGCACGCCGTAAACCATAGTTTAGAACAATTCTAAACTAGGGTGATTTCCTCATGCTTTCCCGTGTTTTCGGCTTCGGCCGCCGCCCCTTCGAATCGCTTTCCGAAAAGGAGATCCTGGCGCTGGCCATATCATCGGAGGAAGATGATGGGCGCATCTACCGGGCCTACGCGGACGGACTGGCCGAGAGTTTCCCGCAATCGGCCAAACTGTTCGAGGCCATGGCCGAGGAGGAAGACGGCCATCGCGACTCACTGATCGAACTCTTTCGCAAGCGCTTCGGTGAGCGCATTCCGTTGATCCGCCGTGAACATGTGAAGGGCTATTATGAGCGCAAGCCCGACTGGCTGGTGCGGCCGCTCGGCATCGAGGCCGTGCGCGGCCAGGCCGAGGCGATGGAGCGGCAGGCCTACCTGTTCTATGTCGAGGCCGCCAAGCGCACCACGGATGCCTCGACACGAAAACTGCTTAATGATCTGGCGTTGGTCGAACAAGGCCACGAGACGCTTGCGCAGCGCCTCGAGCACAAGCATGTGCCGGGTGACGTGAAGGATGAAGAGGCCGCCGCCGAGCAGCGCCAGTTCATCCTGACCTATGTGCAGCCGGGCTTGGCCGGATTGATGGATGGATCGGTATCGACACTGGCACCGATCTTTGCCGCCGCCTTTGCCACGCATGACACGTGGCAGACCTTTCTGGTCGGTCTTGCCGCCTCGATCGGCGCCGGTATTTCGATGGGCTTCACCGAGGTCGCCTCCGACGACGGCAAGCTATCGGGCCGGGGCTCTCCAATAAAGCGCGGCATCACCACCGGGGTCATGACGGCGTCGGGTGGGCTTGGCCACGCATTGCCCTATCTCATCCCGCATTTCTGGACGGCGACCGGCGTCGCCGCCGTGGTGGTGTTCTTCGAATTGTGGGCCATCGCCTTCGTCCAGAACCGCTACATGCAGACCCCGTTCCTGCGCGCCGCCTTCCAGGTGGTTCTGGGCGGAGCCCTGGTGTTCGCGGCGGGCGTGCTGATCGGGAATGCTTAGACAAAGTGGCGAAGGACAGCGCTGCCCCTCATTGTCCTGCCGGACATTTCTCCCCCCGTCTCTATACGGGAGAGGATGCCGGCAGGCAGGTGAGGGGCGGCGCCAACATCAACCCCAATAGCCCTCACCCATTCACCGCCCGGCTGTCCGCCGGCGCCTCGTCTCTCTCGGTCAGCCCATAATCCCGCACCACGTGGGCGATCCGCAATCTATAGCCGGCAAAGATACCGCCGCGCCCTGCCTTCTGCGCCTGCCGGTGCTCTTCCGTATTGCGCCAGGCCTTGACCGCCTCCTCGTCACGCCAGAATGACAGCGACAGGACGCGGTTCGGGTCGGCCAGGCTCTGGAAGCGCTCGATCGATATGAAGCCATCGATGCCGTCGAGCAGCGGCCGCAACTCGGCGGCGATGCTCAGATAGGCCTCGCGCCGGCCCTGTGCGGGCTGCACCTCGAAGATGACGGCGATCATACCTTCACCAGAGGCGCATGCGGACCGGAAGCCAGTTTCAGGAACATGCGGTCCTCCCTGAGGATGAAGCGTTCACGGCGGGCGAACTCGTAGTTTGCCTTGCCGGCGGGGTCGGCGGCAAGCCGGGCGCGATAGGCCTCGTAGGCGGCAAGGTCTTCGATGTTGTAGGCGGCATAGGCCGTCGTGGCCGAGCCCTCGTGCGGCGCGAAATAGCCGATCAGATCGGCGCCACAGCGCGGAATGGCCTGGCCCCAGTTGCGGGCATACTCCTCGAAGGCGGCCTTGCCGAACGGGTCGATCTCATAGCGGATGAAGCAGGTGATGGTCATCTCGGTCTCTCCTTGAAGAGTGTTTTCGCGTCGATGGTTCGAGCGGCGTCGAAACGTTGTATCGTCCGATCTGCTAGGCAAATGTCCTGGCGTCACGCCTGCCAGAAGGATTTCGCGCATTCGCGGCGCACGTCCTGCCGTGTCAGGCCGAGGTCGCGCAGCAGGTGGTCGTCGATCTCGCAGAGATCGCGGCGCTGCAAATGGCGGTCATACCAGCGGGCCAGCAGCCGCGAGCGGACCCAGATGATGAACGGGAACGATTGGCGGCGGGGCAACGGCGCAGGGGCGGAAGCGGTTCGTGCGGTCATCGTCATCTCCTTGATCTGGTCGGAGAATAGTGGTTTATCTGACAAGAATGCTTCGATGAGGACCGAACTATGCGTGAAGGACCCGACATTGCCCGCATCGCCAGCCTGGTCGGTGACCCGGCCCGCGCCAACATGCTGAACGCCCTGATGGGCGGCACGGCATTGACGGCGAGCGAACTGGCGCTGGAGGCCGGCGTGTCGTTGCCGACCGCGTCCGCGCATCTGTCCAAACTGATGGAGGGTGGGTTGCTGACCTTGGCCAGCCAGGGCCGGCATCGTTATTACGGGCTGGCCGGCCCGCAAGTGGCCGGCATGATCGAAGCCATCACCGGTGTGGCTGAAGCCGTTGGCCCCAAGCGCGTGCGGCCGGGCCCCCGCGACGGCGCGATGCGCATCGCGCGCGTCTGCTACGATCACCTTGCCGGCGAGCAGGCCGTTGCGATGCTGGATCGCCTTGTCGATAGAAACATACTGGTCCGCGATGACAAGGAGATCAGGCTCGGGCCCTCTGCGGCCTCGCACTTCGCGGCGATCGGCATCGACGTCTACACCAAGCCGCGGCGGCCGGTGTGCCGCGCCTGCCTCGACTGGAGCGTGCGGCGCTCGCACCTCGCAGGCACACTGGGCGCCGCCATCCTCGACAAGATCCTTGCCGAGAAATGGGCGCGCCGCCAGAAGGACAGTCGCGCGGTGATTTTTTCACCGCCGGGCAAGCAGGCGTTCGAGAGGGTGTTTTTGGCCTGAGATGTCGGCGGCGCTCCTTTAGCGATGCCGGCGGGACAGCGCCCCCTCTGCCCTGCCGGGCATCTCCCCTCAAGGGGGGAGATCGGATGTGACGACAGCTTTCGCCAATTTCCAACATCGGAAAGAAAGTTCCGGCATCGAAACCGCCAATCTCCCCCCTTGAGGGGGAGATGTCCGGCAGGACAGAGGGGGGTGGGTGCCCCACGGCGTTGAAGTCGAGTTAGCCCCGCTTCAACACCTTGCCCTTCTTGAAGAAATCCACCCACGGGTCGGCTTCCGAGAGCCGCTTCAGCGTCGTCTTGTCGCCGATCGGAAAGGCGTTTGGCGGCAGGCCGGCCTCGATCTCGGCCCAGGTCACCGGCATCGACACAGTCGCGCCCTTCTTGGCCCGCGACGAGTATGGTGCGACGGTGGTCGCGCCGCTGCCATTGCGCAGATAGTCGACGAAGATTTTTCCGGTGCGCGCCTTCTTCGACAGCGTCGCCGTGTAGCGGTCCGGCGCACCTTGCTCCAGCGCCACGGCGAAATCATGGGCGAAACCTTTGACCTCGCCCCAATCCGCCGACGGCTTCAGCGGCACGACGACATGAAAGCCCTTGCCGCCGGATGTCTTGACGAAATTGGGCAGCGACAGCTCGTCGAGCTTGGCCCTGATGTCGAGCGCCGCCTCGCGGACCGCTTTCACATCGACGCCCTCGTCGGGGTCGAGGTCGAAGACGATCTGGTCCGGCTGTTCAAGCTTGTCGATCGTGCAGCCCCAGATGTGGATCTCGACCACGCCGAGCTGGACCAGCGCCGCGATGCCGTCGAAATCGCGGATGAACAGGATTTCCTCGCCATCCGTGGAATCCTTCGTCTTCTCGATCTTCGCATGCATGCCGGCCGAGGCATGCTTCTGGAAGAAGCGCTGGCCGCCGACGCCGTCCGGCGCCCTGACCAGACTGAGCGGACGGTCGACCACGAATTGCTTCATGCGTGGCCACACCAGCGCGTAGTGATCGAGCAGGGCCTGCTTCGAAATCTGTTCATCGGGCCACAGAAGCTTGTCCGGGTGGGACAGCTTCACGGTGGTTCTCGCCGCCGTTCCTGCCGCCTTGTTTGCCGCCGGCTTGTCCTTGACCGGGCCCTTGCCTATCGCTGGCTTGCCCGTCGCTGTCTTGGGTGTCGCCGCCTTGGGCTTTTCCTGCACCACTTCCTCCGCCGGCTTGTCCTCGCGCAGCCCCTGGAACGAGGCATGGCGTATTATACGGTCCGACGTCCAGCTGCGAAACTCCACTTCGCCGACCAGTTCCGGCTTGACCCAGACCAGGCCCTTGCCCTTCGGCACGGCGGCATCGAAGGGCGAGGCGTCGGCCTTCAGCGCATCGAGCTTCTTCTTCAGGTCGTTGGCGCCCTTGGTGGAGAAGCCGGTGCCGACCCGGCCGGCATAGTGCAGGCTGCCGCCTTCGAAATAGCCGACCAGCAACGAACGCAGGCCGCGTCCGGTCTTGTCCGACGGCAGATAGCCGCCGATGACGAATTCCTGCCGTGCCGTGCATTTCGATTTGACCCATGCCGGACCGCGGCCGCTGCGGTAGGGCGCATCGGCGCGTTTTGAAACGACGCCTTCCAGCCCCATGCGGCAGGCATGCTCCAGTATGATCTTGCCGGGTTCGGCAAAATGGTCGGAGAAACGCAGCGCCGCGGTGTCGGCCCTCTCGCCGAGCAGGTCCTGCAAGGCCTGTTTGCGCTCGACAAGCGGTTCGCGGCGCAAATCCTTGCCGTCGAGCCGCATCAGGTCGAAGACATAGTAGAGGAAGCGGTTCGTCCGCTTCGCCGACAAATCCTGCTGCAACAGCGCGAAGGACGACACGCCGCTATCGGCCAGCACGACGATCTCGCCGTCGATGATGGCATCGCTGCATTTCAGCCCAGCGAGTTCGGCCGCGATCTCGTCGCCGAATTTTTCCGTCCAGTCGAGACCGGTGCGGGTCAGGAGCCGAACGTCGGTGCCGGCGATCTGCGCCTGCATGCGATAGCCGTCGAACTTCACCTCATGCAGCCAGTCCTGGCCCGACGGTGCATCCCGCTCCAGCGTGGCGAGCTGCGGCTCGATGAAGTCGAGTTTCCTGGCCCCAGCCTTCGCCTTGCCGGCGGCCGGCTTGTTGGAGTGCCAGACTTTGGGTTTCTCGCCCTTGGCCGCCTTGCCTTCGCCGACCTCCTCGATCGTCAAGCCTGATTTCACCGACTTCGGCTCGTCCTCCAGAACATCCTCGCCGGGGCGTGCGGCGGCATCGTCGGACTTGATCAGCAGCCAGTTGTCGCGCTTTTCGCCCGGGCGCGGCCGCAACCGTACCAGATGCCATTTGCCATGCAGCTTGTGGCCCTCGAGCTCGAAATTGATATGGCCCTTCTTCATCATCTTCGCGGGATCGCCTTCGGGCGCCCAGGTGCCTTCGTCCCAGACGAGCACCGAGCCTCCGCCATATTCGCCCTTGGGGATGGTGCCTTCGAAGCCGGCATAGTCGATGGGATGATCCTCGACATGCACGGCGAGCCGCTTTTCGTGCGGGTCGAGGCTAGGACCGCGCGTCACCGCCCAGCTCCACAGCACGCCGTCATGCTCGAGGCGAAAATCGTAATGCAGCCTTGTGGCGGCGTGCTTCTGGATGACGAAGATACCGCCGGCCTTCTTCCCGCGCGCAACCTTGCCGGTCGGCTCGGCGGTCTTCTTGAAGTCTCGCTTCGAATGATACTGTTCGAGGCTGGCCATCTCGTATCCTCAGGCCGATTTGCGCTTCGGCGCAACGCTTTTCGCCTTGGCGCGTTTGGCGGCAGGCTTGGCTTTCGCCGAGGATGACGCTTTCGACGAGCCTGAATCCGACGACAGGCTTTTCTTCAGCGCGTCGAACAGGTTGACCACGTTGGATGGTTTTGGGGCCGCCTTGGCCTTCGGCGCCTTGTGCCCCGCCTTCTTGGCGCGGATCAGCTCGAGCAGGGCATCCTCATATTTGTCCTCGAATTTCGAGGGATCGAACTTCGCCTTCTTCTTGTCGATGATGAGCTCGGCCAGATCTGTCATGTCCTGATCGGTCTTCACCGCCTTGATGTCGTCGAAGACGGTCTCCGGCTGGCGCACCGTGTTGTCGTAGCGCAGCGTCGTCAGCACCATGCCCTTGCCGAGCGGCTCGATGACGACAGGCCGTTCGCGTTGATAGAGCACGATGCGGGCAAGTCCCGCCATCTTCTTGCCCGCCATGGCGTCGCGGATGACGGCGAAGGCCTCTTCCGAAACCTTGTCGGCAGGCGCGACATAGTAGGGCGTGTCGAGATAGATCTGCTCGATCGAGGCTTTGTCGACGAAGCCGTCGAGGCTCATCGTGTGCGAGGATTCGATCTGCACCGCCTCGATCTCGTCCTCCTCTATATGGACGAAATCGCCCTTGTCGATCTCGTAGCCCTTGATCTCGTCGCCGTCCTCGATCGGCTTGCCGGTCTCGGCATCGACGTAGATCCGCTTCACCGTATTGCCGGTCTTGCGGTTGAGGATGCGGAACGAGACCTTCTCGGCATGGGTGACGACATTGGTCAGTTCGATGGCGCAAGTCACCAGCGAGAGCTTCAGATAGCCTTTCCAGGCCGGACGCGGCGCCATGATGATTTCCTCTTGAGAAGATCAGCTGGAACGGACGACCATCCCGATGGGTTCCAACCCGTCTGGCCGGGCCGGCGCTTTGCCGCCGGCCCGGCTTTCAGCCCCTATTCGGCGGCGTGCAGGTTGATCTTGCTTTCCGCCATTTCGGTCAGCTTGCGATCCGTCGCCTGCTCTTCTTTGAGGTTCTTGGTCAGCACATTGGCGCAGTCGCTGCGGCCGAGCTGCTTGGCCCAGGCGATCAAGGTGCCGTAGCGGGTCATTTCGTAGTGTTCGACGGCTTGGGCGGAGGCGATCAGCGCGGCGTCGAGAACATCCTTGTCGTCGACGTCGCCGCTGACGTCGTCGGCTTCCTCGAGAATGCCGTCGATGGCCGGGCAATTCACCTGCTTGGCCTTCACGCCAAACAGCTCGAACACCTCTTCCACGCGTTCGACATGGCCCCTGGTCTGTTCGAGGTGTTTTTCGAAGCCGGCCTGCAGCTGCGGGTCTGTTGCCTTGTCGATCATCTTCGGCAGCGCCTTCTCGATCTGCTTCTCGGCATAATAGATGTCGCGCAGCGTGTGCACGAAAAGATCGTCCAGCGTTTTGATGTCCTTCGAAAAGAAGCCCATGATCTCAGCCTTTCCATTGCTCTTGCTTGTGTCGGGAGTTGCGGCCTGCCAGTGGCAAATGCCTCCGAGCCGGCAATGCCGGTCCCGGGATCCCAACGTCCGCTGCGCGGGGCGGTTCCGGGCCTAGCGGCCATCCGGCAAGGAAATTCCCAGGGCGGCACGAAAGTTGAAACACAAGCGCGCCAAGGCGACATTCAAACGAAACATATGTGATGCAAAAGTCACACCAGACGAAATGCCGACAAAATGCACCGAAACACCCCGAATCAGCCGCATTCCGGCCACGAAGCGACGGGTTTTCGACCAGAAATTAACATCACGTTCACCGAGTATTCACGCCTCGATGCTATCGTTCTCGCAATTCGGAAGGGACATCCGAAAATCGGGACAGGGACAGGTAAAATGAACTTCCTCACGCACCTCATCGGCTATGCCGCCGCCATCCGCGAGTTCGTCGCGCCGACCTATCGGCCCGAGCGCTATTACATGCGCGGCCCCGGTCCGGCCTGCGCCCGTCGCGGCACGTCACTGGGCGCGCACTGACCATGACCTTCGAGAGCCGCCACAACAGCCGCATCTGCAGGCCGGGCGTCGAGACCCGAGCCACTGCCTATCGCGCCGAACGCCCGGTCCTCACTGACGGGCGGCGTGCGACATCGCCGCGTCTTTGACGTCGCCATCGGCTGGCTTAGTGTCCCAGGGACATGAGCAGCCGAGGCCAGCGTGACCGACCATCCCAAGCCGCCTTCCCTACCATTTGATGCAAGCCATCCGCTGATCGTCTTCGACGGCGTTTGCGTGTTCTGCTCGGGCTTCGTGCACATGGTGGTCCGCCTCGACCGCAAAACGCGCTTCCGCTTCGCCACCGCGCAATCACCGCTCGGCGAGGCACTGTTCCGCAAATACCACCTGCCGACCAACAGCTACGAAACCAATCTCGTCCTTGTCGGCGGCGTCCCCTTCACCCGTCTCGACAGTTTTGTCGCCGTGATGGCCGAGCTTGGCTGGCCTTGGCGCGCGGCCAGGGTGCTGTTGCTTTTGCCGCGCCCGCTGCGCGACTGGCTCTACGATCGCATCGCCAGGAATCGTTATGCCCTGTTCGGCAGGAAGGACAGTTGCGACGTCCCGTCGGCCGAGCTGCGCGGGCGGCTGATCGGCTAGAGCGGTTCAGCGTTTGATAGAATCGCCGAACCGCTCT
The DNA here is from genome assembly GCF_020164795.1 of Mesorhizobium sp. ES1-3. Classification (NCBI taxonomy): domain Bacteria; kingdom Pseudomonadati; phylum Pseudomonadota; class Alphaproteobacteria; order Hyphomicrobiales; family Phyllobacteriaceae; genus Mesorhizobium; species Mesorhizobium sp. ES1-3. Next base: position 27,689 of record NZ_JAIUGW010000016.1, on the reverse strand, counting down.
AACTCTTTGTTTTAACGCAATTCCCTAGGGAAAGCGCTAGCGCTTTTCCAGGGAAAACCGTTACACACTTTTCCTGGAATTGCTGTAATGCATGTCGAGATTTTGGATCCGCTCACCAGCCTGATCGTGCGCTACCGCGGCTGGCTGGAGCCTGTGGCTTCGCACGGCTCGAGCGAGATCGTCTCGCCCGCCGTCTTGCCGAGTTCCAGGCAGCCCTGAACCGTGCACAGCGTCCAGCCGCCGCCGGTCGCGCCGGAGGCGGCGAGCATGACGCGACGCTGGGCGCCCACCCTGGGCGCATAGACCCACCAGCCGTCGCGCAGCACGGCGCTTTCCTGCGGCTCCATGCCGGCCCCCGAGCCCTCGATGCGGGCCTCGACCACTTGCAGGCCGGACGGCGTCACCTTCCAGTCCTCCTCCCAGCGCGTCCGTTCCACCGAATGGATCCAGGACAGTGTGAAAGCTGCGACCGTCAACGTCACCGTCTTGCCGGCGGCGAGGATGCACAGGCTCATGGCGGCGGCGATCCAGGCCGGACATCGGTCGTTCCACGGCTGGCATCTGCCATGCCCCGGCTGGCGCTTGCCGTGCCACGGCTGCGATACCAATGCGCCGCGATCATCAAGAGGGAAAGCGCAAAGCCCGCTTCATCGGTCATCGGCAGCGCGGCGACCAGCATGAAGGCGGCCAGCGCTGCCAGCAGCCGTTCCCAGGTCAGCAGCCGCGTGCGCAGGAAGCCGATCACCGCCGCGCCCCACAGGCCGATAGCCAGCACCGTCTTGACGACGATATAGGCTACCGCCGGCCAGTAGCCGATTTCGGTTGCCAGAACGCCGCCGTCCTGCAGCATCAACGCCGGCGTGTACACCGCCATGAACGGCACGACGAAGCCGGCGGCGGCGACCTTTATCGCCTCGAACGCGATCTTCAGCCCGCTTTCGCGCGCGATCGGGGCGGCCGCGAAACAGGCCAGCGCCACCGGTGGGGTCAGGTCGGCCAATATGCCGAAGTAGAAGACGAACATGTGGCCGACCAGAAGCGGCACCCCAAGCTGGAGCAGCGCCGGCCCGGCGATCGATGCCGTGATGATGTAGTTGGGAATGGTCGGGATACCCATGCCCAGCACGATGCAGGTGATCATGGTCAGGATCAGCGACAGGAACAGGCTCGACTGGCCGATCGAGACGATGAAGGCGCCGAAGGTGGTCGCCGCGCCAGTCAAGGTCATGGTGCCGACGATGACGCCGACGACGGCGCAGGCAATGCCGACTGGAAGCGCGGTGCGGGCACCGTCGGCCAGCGAATCGCGGCAGGCGGCCAGCGTATCGCGCCCGCCCGCGACGAACAGATTGGCGACGATCAGCACCAGCGCCGCGACAAGGATGGCGTTGATGCCGATCTTGAAGAAGCTGGCGGCGACCAGGCCGAGGCCGATCCAGAAGATGACGCGCAGCGCCATCGACGAAAACCCCAGCGCCACCGAGCCGCCCAGGATCAACAGCACCGTCATGGCGAGACCGATGGTGCCGGAATAAAGCGGCGTGTAGCCCGAGAACAGGAGATAGATGAGGACGCCGAGCGGCAGGATCAGGTACCAGCGCTCGCGAAATGCCTTCAGCGGCGACGGCAGGTCGGCGCGCGGCAGGCCGAGCAGCCCATGTTTGCCGGCTTCCAGATGCACCATCCAGAAGGCCGAGGCGAAATAGAGCAGGGCCGGGATGATCGCCGCCTTGACGACCTCGTAATATTGGACGCCGAGCGTCTCGGCCATGATGAAGGCGACGGCGCCCATCACCGGCGGCATGATCTGGCCGCCCATGGACGCGGTCGCCTCGACGCCGCCGGCGAAGGCGGCGCGGTAGCCGAAGCGCTTCATCAGCGGAATGGTGAACTGGCCGGTGGTGACGACATTGGCGACGCCCGATCCCGAAATCGTGCCCATCAGGCCAGAGGCGATGACCGCCACCTTGGCGGCGCCGCCGCGTGCATGGCCGACAAAGCCGAGCGAGACGTCGGTGAACAGCTTGATCATGCCGGCGCGTTCCAGGAACGAGCCGAACAGGATGAACAGGAAGATGTAGGTGGCCGACACGTAGATCGGAATGCCGTAGATGCCTTCCGTGCCATAGGCCATCTGGTCGATGACCTGCGAAAAATCATAGCCGCGATGATTGAGCGGCCACGGCAGATATTGGCCGAAAAGCGCGTAGAGCAGGAAGCAGCCCGATATGATCGGCAAGGCCGGCCCCATCATGGCGTAGGCGGCGGCGAAGATGGTGACCAGCGCCACCACGCCGAAGACGAGATCGAGCGTGTTGAGGTCGCCGGCGCGGAAAATCAGCGGCTGGTATTCTATGTACTGATAAGCCGCGACCGCCACCCCCGCGAGTGCCATTGCCCAGGCAAACGCCTTGCCGGCGGCGGGCAGGCCGCGCGCCGAAGCGACGAGCGGGAAGGCCAGAAGCATCAGGAAGCCGACATGGACGGCGCGCAGCACCTGGCTAGGCACGGTCAGGACATGGGCGGCCGTTGCGATCTGGAACAGCGAGAAGGCAACCGCGATCCAGAACAGCAGGCGGCCCTCGAGCGTGTCGGCGAAACCGCGTCCGGTCGGATCGTGGAAATCGTCCGTGACGGCCTGCTCGTTATGGCTGTCGGTCATCGGCGCCTCGAAAAGAGAGTTCCATCAACGGGAAGGGGCCGGCCGGCGGCCGGCCCTTGCCGTTCGCAGCGCAATTCGCGCTGCTACAGCAGGCCCTTTTCCTTGTAGTAGCGCTCGGCCCCCGGATGCAGTGGAATCGGCAGTCCCTTGATCGCGTCTTCCAGCTTGATCGACTTGGCCGCGCTGTGCGCGGCGACCATCTGGTCGAGATGCTCGAACAGCTGCTTGGTCATCTGATAGGCCTCGTCGTCCGACAGGTCGGAACGCGTGACCAGGATGTTGGTGATGGCCAGCGTCGGCACGTCTTCCGTCTGGCCCTGATAGGTTCCGGCGGGAATGGTCGCCGCTTTGAACGGCGCGCCGAGCTTCTGCGCGACTTCGGCCGGCACCGCCACCACGGTGATCGGCACCGAGGATGCGAGGTCCTTGATCGAGGCGACGCCGAGGCCGGCCGACTGCAGCGTGGCATCGAGCTGCCGGTTCTTCATCAGCTCGACCGATTCGCCGAACGGCAGGTATTCCGTCCGCGACAGGTCCTGGTACCTCATGCCGAGCGCGCCGAAGATGGCGCGGGCGTTGAGTTCGGTTCCTGATTTCGGCGCGCCGACCGACAGGCTCTTGCCCTTCATGTCGGCGAAGGACTTGATGCCGGCCTCCTGGCTGGCGACGATCTGCACATAGTTGGGATAGATGGCCGCGATCGCGCGCAATTTGTCGAGCTTGTTGGGGAAGCCGGCTTCCTTGTCGCCCTCGGCCGCCGCCTTGACAGAGTCGCCGAGGGCAAAGGCGATCTCGCCCTTGCCCTGCTGCAACAGGTTCAAATTCTCGACGGAGGCCTTGGTCGCCTGCACCTGGGTGCGCACCCCTGGAATATTCTTGCCGTAGATTTCCGACAGCGCCACGCCGAGCGGATAGTAGACGCCCGAAGTGCCGCCGGTCAGCACATTGATGAATTCCTGCGCCTTGGCTGAGGCCGCACCAAGGCCAAGTGAAAGCGCCATCGCGCCGGCAGCAACGAATTTCGTTCTGAAATTCAACATCTGGTCTCCTCCCTGAATGGTGGCCGCATCACCTCCCTGATACGAACAGAGGCGAGTTTAGACAGCGGAAGAGAAATGCCAACCCGCAATTCCACGCTTTAGACAAATGGTTGAGAAGTCGCGAAGCACATGCCCGCTTGCACAAGGCGCGGCCGGAGACGAAAGTTTTTCCGCAAGCTGTCGAAATCGGTCGCCGACGCGCGACATACGTTCGGCCCGCAACGAAGCGGCCTTCCAAACCACGGGAGAAGACCCATGCGATACATGCTTTTGATCAACAACGACGAAGCCGCGCTGGCGAACACGCCGGTCGAGAAAGCCCAGCAGATGAGCGCGGCCTATGCCGCCTACACCGAAGCGTTGAAGAAGTCCGGCGCGTGGCTGGCCGGCGAAAGGCTGCGTCCGACCCAGGCGACGACCTCGGTGCGGATCGCCGACGGCAAGACCAACGTGATCGACGGTCCCTATGCCGACACCAAGGAGCAGCTTGCCGGCTTCTACATGATCGAGGCGGCCGATATCGACACCGCCATCGACTGGGCGGCGCGTTGTCCGGCGGCCAGCACCGGCACGGTCGAGCTGCGGCCGATCTGGGAAATGGCCGACTATATGCCCAAGAAGTGACGGCGTGATGGACACTCGCCCGGAGATCGCCCGGGCGGCCGCCGAGGCCGCCGCCCGGCAGAGCTATGGCAAGCTCGTCGCCTGGCTCGCCGCGCGCACGCGCGACGTGGCCGCCGCCGAAGACGCGCTGGCCGACGCCTTTGCGGCGGCGCTCGAACGCTGGCCGCGCGCCGGCGTGCCGGAAAAGCCGGAAGCCTGGTTGCTCGCCGTGGCAAGGCGGCGGCGTGTCGATGCGGTGCGGCGGCGGCTGACCAGCGAAGCCGGCCGTGACCATCTCAAGCTGATTGCCGAGGAGGCGGAAGCGCGCATGACCGACGAGGACCTGCCCGACGAACGATTGCGGCTGATGTTCGCCTGCGCCCATCCGGCGATCGAACCCGGCGTGCGGGCGCCGCTGATCCTGCAGACCATCCTTGGATTCGATGCCGCGACGATCGCTTCCGCCTTCCTGCTCTCTCCGGCCACGATGGGCCAGCGCCTGGTGCGCGCCAAGAGCCGCATCCGCGAGACCGGCATTCCGTTCCGCGTGCCGGAGCGGACCGAACTCGGTGAAAGGCTGGACGCGGTGCTGGAGGCGATCTACGCCGCTTTCGCCGAGGGCTGGTCCGACCCGGCCGGTACAGAGACGCGGCGCCGTAACCTCGCCACCGAAGCTATCTGGCTCGGCCGGCTGGTGGCCTCGCTGCTGCCGGACGAGCCGGAGGCACTGGGCCTGCTGTCGCTGATGCTGTTCGCCGAGGCGCGGCGCGCGGCGCGGCGCGACCCGGCCGGAGATTATGTGCCGCTTGCCGAGCAGGATCATGCACTCTGGGATCATGCCCTGGTCGACGAGGCCGAAGCATGTCTTCGCGGCGCCGCGACCAAGGGCGTCATCGGCCGCTACCAGCTGGAGGCGGCGGTGCAGTCCGTCCATGCGGCTCGGCGGCTGACCGGCCGCACCGACTGGATGGCGATCCGCGAGCTCTACGACGCGCTGTTCTCGATCGCGGGGTCGCCGGTCGTGGCGATCAACCGCGCGGTGGCTATCGCCGAGACCGAGGGCGCGGTGGCGGGGTTGGCGGCTCTTTACGTGCTGGGTGACAACAAGCGGCTCGATGACTACCAGCCCTACTGGGCCGCGCGTGCCGGCCTGCTGGCTAGGCTCGGCCAGGGACCGCAGGCGGTCGAAGCCTATGACCGCGCGATCGGCCTCGAGCGCGATCCGGCGGTGCGCCGCTTCCTGCAGGAAAAACGCGCCGCGCTCGTGCAGTGAGGTGCCGGAGCGCGGGTGGTGGCCTTTCGGTCCGTCCGTTCAGGCCGGCCACATCTCGTGCGCCGTGTTGAGCGTCTTCATGAGCGGATGCTCCCGCAACCGCGCCCACAGGCGTTCGATATCGGGCCAGGCTGCCCGCGCTCTGTCGATGTCGGGATGCCAGGCCACCAGCATGACGAGATAGATGTCGGCCACCGACATCTTATCGCCGACAAGCCAGTCGCGGCCATGTAAGGCGTCATCGACGACGGCAAAACCGCGGTCCATTTCGGCGACCGCCGCCTGTTTCACCGCCTTCGTACCGTCCGCATCCGCCGTGTAGCGATGGGCATAGTAGAACCGCAGCACCGCCGGGTAGAGCACCGAGGACATGAAAGCCATCCAGCGCAGGAACTCCGCGCGGGTGGGCGCATCGACCGCCGGCGCCAGGCCGGCCTGCGGGTGGCGCTCGGCGAGAAGGATGCAGATCGCCGCCGATTCGGTGATCGAGCATCCGTCCGGCAAGGTCAGCACCGGCACCTGGTTCAACGGGCTGATGGCGAGGAAGGCCGGATCGGGCGCCTCGCTCTTCGGCACGTCGATCTGTTCGAAAGGCGCATCGATCAGCGCCAGCGCCGCCTCGACGACGAAGCCGCCGCTGCCGGGACGCGTATAGAGCTTGTACATGGAATCCTCCCCCGGCCGAACCAGGGCCGCTGGAGATTTGCACTGGAAGCAGGGGTCGACTCAAGCAGGTAAGGGACGCCACGGCAAGTTTTTCAGAGGGCCAGGCTAGGCGCAGGACAAGTGACGCTGGCGGGACGGCGCCCCCCTCTGTCCTGCCGGACATCTCCCCCACTTGTGGGGAGATTGGCTGTTCGCTGCTCTGCGCCCACTTTTGACGTTGAAAATTGGCGAAACCCTTCGCGACACCGATCTCCCCCCTCGTGGGGGAGATGCCCGGCAGGGCAGAGGGGGGCGCTGGCCCGCCGGCGCATGCTATTCCTGGGTATCGAAAACCTAAGCCCCCAGCCCCTCGAACAGGATCGTCGACAAATACCGCTCGGCGAAGTCGGGGATGACCACCACCAGGGTCTTGCCCTTGTTCTCGGGCCGCGAGCCGACGACGATTGCCGCCTGCAGGGCCGCGCCCGACGAGATGCCGACCGGCACGCCTTCGAGGCGGGCGATGAGGCGCGCATTGGCGACGGAATCCTCGTTCGAGACCTTGACGATCTCGTCATAGATCGTGGTGTCGAGGATTTTTGGCGCGAAGCCGGCGCCGATGCCCTGGATCTTGTGCGGGCCGGGCTGGCCGCCCGACAGCACCGGCGAGGCATCCGGCTCGACGGCGACGACATGCAGCGCGGGCTTGCGCTTCTTCAAGACCTGGCCGACGCCGGTGATGGTGCCGCCAGTGCCGATGCCGGCGACGAAGATGTCGATCTCGCCCTGGGTGTCGTTCCAGATTTCCTCCGCTGTCGTCTTGCGGTGGATTTCCGGATTGGCCGGGTTTTCGAACTGCTGCGGAATGATGGCGTTGGGGATCGTCGCGGCCAGTTCGTCGGCCTTGGCGATGGCGCCCTTCATGCCTTTCGGGCCTTCGGTCAGCACCAGCTCGGCGCCGAGCAGCGCCAGCATTTTGCGGCGCTCGACCGACATCGTCTCCGGCATGGTCAGGATCAGCTTGTAGCCCTTGGCGGCGGCGGCGAAGGCAAGCGCGATGCCGGTGTTGCCGGATGTTGGTTCGATCAGCGTGGTCTTGCCCGGGGTAATCTTGCCGGCTGCCTCCAGCGCTTCGATCATCGCCACGCCGATGCGGTCCTTGACCGAGGCGATCGGATTGAAGAATTCGAGCTTGGCGACCAGATTGGCGACGACGCCCTTCTCCTTGGCGAATTTGTCGACCCGTACCAGGGGCGTATCGCCGATCGTGTCGGTGACGGAATCGTAGATGCGGCCGCGGCCGGGCACGCGGGCTGAAGTGACGGGCTTGTTCATTGGTTTCGCTCCCTGGATTTCAGGCAATTGGCAGTAGCCGACAGAATAGGGCTTTCAGCCGCGCAAGATAGGCTGCGGCTCGAAAATATCCGAGTGGGGCGTGTGCTGAAAACGCCTGGCCCCCGGAAAAGCATTTCTCGAAACAGCCGGGCCAGGGAATGGTTTGGCCGAAAGGCCTACTGACGAGCAGCGATCGCCGCCGCGGCGCCAACCATGAAGGCACCGGCGGTGCGGTTCAGCACCTTGAGCGCGCGCGGTGACTTCAGGAACCAGCGCGCCTTGGCCGCCAGCGCCAGGTAGGGCACCAGCACGACGAACAGCACGACGACCGTCAGCGCGACGAGAATGCCGTAGTCGGCAAGCGTGATCGTCTTCAGGTCGACGATGGTGGGCGTGATGGCGAGGTAGAAGATCATCGTCTTTGGATTGCCGAGCGTCACCGTGAGGCCAGCGATGAAGCTCGACAGCAAGCCGCCCTTGCCCTTCCTGGCTTCGATGGTTTCGGGCGTGATGCCGGCGGTCCAGAAGCGCCAGCCGAGGAAAGCGAGATAGGCGACGCCGGCCCATTTGATCGCCAGGAAAACCATGCCGAACTCCTGCGCGACGAAGGCCAGGCCCAGCACCACGGCGGTCAGGTAGATGAGATCGCCAAGCATCAGGCCGAAGGACATGGCCAGCGACGAGCGAAAGCCGGAGCCGAGCGCGCGTGCGACGAGCGCTGTGACGCCGGGGCCCGGGATGGCGGCGGCGACGCCGAGCGCGGCGCTGTAGGCGAGAAAGCCGGTGAGTGTCATGGATGTGGTCTCGGATGAGGGCGCTTTATCGCATATATCTGAATGGAATTGAATTTACCGAGGACTGGATTCGATTGCACCAGACCTCTGTGAGACCTGATGGGGGGCCAGGGCTGCCAATAGACGGATCAGGACCGTCCGTCACTATAAGTCACGCGCCAGATCGTGCCGTTGCCGTCCTCGGTGACGATCAGCGCCCCGTCCTTGGCCACCGCCACGCCAACCGGCCGGCCCCAGACCTCGCCATTTGAGACGACGAAGCCGGTCATGAAATCCTCGTATTCGCCGGTCGGCTTGCCGTCCTTGAATAGAAGGCGGACGACCTTGTAACCGGTCCTGTTGCCGCGGTTCCAGGAGCCATGCAGGGTCACGAAGGCGTCGCCTTGATACTCGGCCGGAAAGCTTTTGCCATCGTAGAAAGCGATGTTGAGCGGCGCCGAATGCGCCTGCATCAGCACATCGGGAATGTCAGCCTTGCCGGCGAGGTCGGGACGCGCGCCCTTGTGGCGCGGGTCCTCATTGTTGCCGATGTAATACCAGGGCCAGCCATAGAAGGCGCCTTCCCTGACCGTCGTCGCGTATTCGGCGGGCGTATTGTCGCCGAGCGCATCGCGCTCGTTGACGACGCACCACAGCGCACCGGTCGCCGGCTGCACGGTCATGCCCGAACAGTTGCGCAGCCCGGTGGCGACGATGCGTCCATTCTTGCCGTCGGGGTCGAAGGCCCGCACCTCGGCCCGGCCCGCCTCGGCGCCCCAACTGGCGCCGAGCGGCTTCGACTTGACCCAGGCGTCGAGCCCGCCTCTGGGTCTCTTGCCCATGTCCTCGGCGATATTCGAGCCGGAGCCGACGGAGAGGTAAAGTGTCTTGCCGTCGGGCGAGAAGGCGATGTCGCGCGTCCAGTGGTGATTCGCCGGAATGTTGTCGACGATGGTTTGCGGCTCGCCCGAGGCCTTCAGGTCGCCATTGCGATAGGCGAAGCGCACGATGCTGTCGCTGTTGGCGACATAGACCCATTGCGGGTCATTGCCGGGCGGATAGAAGGCGATGCCGTAGGGCCGGTTGAGGCCGCCGGCGAAGATGCTTTTCTCCGCGGCTTTCGCGCTTCCGTTCGTCAGCCGGTAGACACGGACCTGGTTGGCTTCGCTGTCGGCGACGAACAGGTCGCCGTTCGGCGCGACGCGCACCACACGCGGATTGTCGATGCCGGACGCGACGAGTTCCGCCGAAAAGCCGGGCGGCAGTTGTGGCTTGGCGTCTTGCGGCCTATCCGTCAGGCCGGCGCTGTTCGAAGCGGATTTGATGACATAGGGCCTCGGCAACTCTTCCGGCTTGATCAACCGGCGCACGCCGGGCTTGTCCGCGCGCCAGTCGCCGAAGGCTGCCGGGCCTTTGAGCACGGGCTGATCGGCCTGCTGGGCGAGAGCCGCGGTCGTGAGAAACAGGGCGGACATCGCCAGTCCGGCCAATCGCATCACTTCCTCCAGTGGGTCGTGGGAGAAATCAACGATCGGTTTGTCCGTGGGTTCCGTCACGCACGGTGAGCAAACTTCTGGAATCAGGTCCCGGCGGCGTAAAAATCGTCGTCCAGGCGTTTTTCCAGTTCCACGAGATCGGCCGGCAACGGCAGCCCCATGGCGCGCATTTCCCGCAGTTTTTCGCGCAGCTGTTCCTGAATTTCGTGCTGGTCCTCCGGCTGGTTGACCATCTCTTCGAGCAGCAGGCTGATCTGGGCCTTGAATGATTCCAGCGCCATTCTTTTTCTCCTTTGCAGCCGGTCCTTCGGTGTCGCACCAAAGGTTCGAGATTCGGGTCAGGCCGAGTCGAAAACGGTGGCTTACGAGAACCGGAGCGGAGCGTACTTAAGTACGTGGGCACCGGAAGCGCAGGAAGCCACCGTTTGCAGGCCGGCTTCACCCGAATATCAATACACCTACCGAAGCATGCGCGATATCAGCTGCGCCGTATAATCAACCATCGGCACGATGCGGGCATAGTTGAGCCGGGTCGGGCCGATGACGCCGAGGGCGCCGACGACGCGGGCGTCCTTGTCGCGATAGGGCGCCACCACCAGCGACGAGCCCGACAGCGAGAACAGCTTGTTTTCCGAACCGATGAAGATGCGCACGCCCGATCCCTCCTCGGCCAGGTCGAGCAATTGGATCAACCCATCCTGCGTCTCCATGTCCTCGAACAAATGCCGCAGCAATTCGATGTCGGCCTGGGCGGTGACGTTTTCGAGCAGATTGGCGCGGCCGCGTACGATGAGTCGTGCCGGCAGCCCGCTTTCGGCGCCCGCCCACACAGCCAGTCCCTTCTCGACGAGGTCCTGCGACAGCGTGTCGAGCGCCGCCCTCGTTTCTTCCTTGATGCGGGCGATCTCGGTCCGCGCCTCGGCCAGCGTGCGGCCGCGAATATGCGCGTTGAGGAAATTCGAAGCCTCGTGCAATTGCGAAACGGTGATGCCGGCCGGCAGGTCGACGACGCGGTTCTCGACGTCGCCGTTCTGCGACACCAGCACGGCAAGCGCCTTGGACGGCTCGAGCTGGATGAACTCGATATGCTTCAGCGCCACCTCGTTCTTGGCCGCCAGCACCAGGCCGGCGCCGCGCGACATGCCCGACAGCATCTGGCTGGCCTCGGTCAGCATGTGCTCCAGCGTCGCGCCCGAGCCGGAGGCCCGCACCTGCGCCTCGATGGTGCGGCGTTCCTCGTCGGAAAGGTCGCCGAGCTCCATGAAGGCATCGACGAAGAAGCGCAAGCCGGCCTGCGTCGGCAGACGCCCGGCCGAAATATGCGGCGCGTAGATCAGCCCGAGATGCTCGAGGTCGCTCATCACGTTGCGGATGGTGGCCGGCGACAGCGAGGACGGCAAGATGCGCGACAGGCTGCGCGAGCCCACGGGCTCGCCGTCCCTCAGATAGGAATCGACTATGCGCCGGAAGATGTCGCGCGAGCGCATGTCGAGCGATTGAAGCGCGGGCGACTGCGACGCGGGATCGACTGCCTTGGTCATTCGGCCAAAAACCTCCGGTTCAAGGATATAGACTTCGGTGGGCCGCGCGCAACCGGTGTCTGTGTCGGATCACCTGGTGTCCGTGTCGGATCACCGCGAGTGTCTGTGCCAGATCACTCGGTCCGTTTTCCTTTGCGCGCTGCCCCCCTTGCGTCTAAAAGCCGGCCACGATTCAAAAAATGACAAGAAAGCAGGCTGAATGCGCCCCTCCAAACGCCAATTCGACGAAATGCGCGCCATATCCTTCGAGCGCGGCGTCTCCAAGCACGCAGAAGGCTCCTGCCTGGTGAAGTTCGGCGACACCCATGTCCTGTGCACCGCGAGCCTCGAGGAGAAGGTGCCGGGCTGGATGCGCAATTCCGGCAAGGGCTGGGTCACGGCCGAATACGGCATGCTGCCGCGCTCGACCGGCGAGCGCATGCGCCGCGAGGCCTCCGCCGGCAAGCAGGGCGGCCGCACGCTGGAAATCCAGCGCCTGATAGGCCGTTCGCTGCGCGCCGTGGTCGATCTGCAGGCGCTGGGCGAACAGCAGATCACCGTCGACTGCGATGTCATCCAGGCTGATGGCGGCACCCGCACCGCTTCGATCACCGGCGGCTGGGTGGCGCTGTATGATTGCCTGCGCTGGATGGAAGCGCGGCAGATGGCCAGCGTTTCGAAAGTGCTGAAGGACCATGTCGCGGCGATTTCCTGCGGCATCCATGACGGCCAGCCGGTCATCGACCTCGACTATGTCGAGGATTCCTCGGCCGGCACCGACGCCAATTTCGTCATGACCGGCAAGGGCGGCATCGTCGAGATCCAGGGCACCGCCGAAGGCGAACCTTTCTCCGAGGACCAGTTCGCGGCGCTTATGGGCCTGGCCAAGAAGGGCATTTCCCGGCTGGTCAGCCTGCAGCAGATGGCGGTGGCGTAATTTCGAAATGTCGAGCTTGAGCGCCCCTCTCTGTCCTGCCGGACATCTCCCCCACATGGGGGGAGATTGGCAGCTTCGGCGCTCCACTCAATCCTGCAACGCAAATGATTGGCGAAAGCCGCGATGGCCGCTGATCTCCCCCCTAGTGGGGGAGATCCCCGGCAGGGCAGAGGGGGGCGCCTCGTGATACCCTCCGCCATCCTGGAATCGGCCCTCTACGTCTCCGACCTCGACGCCGCTGAGCACTTCTACACCGACGTCCTCGGCCTCGAACCGCTCGGCAAGGTCGACGGCCGCCACCTCTTCTTCCGCTGCGGCACTGGCGTCCTGCTCGTCTTCAATGCCGAGGCGACCAAGATTCCCCCGGCGGCCGACGCGAGGCTGAAAGTGCCGCCGCACGGCGCTATCGGCGAAGGCCATCTCTGCTTTGCCGCGACCGCCGCTGAAATCGACGGCTGGAGAGCCCATCTCCAGGCGAAGAAAATCGCCATCGAAAGCGAATTCGAATGGCCGCAAGGTGGCCGTTCGATCTATATACGCGACCCCTCGGGCAATTCGATCGAGTTCGCCGAGCCAAGAATCTGGGGCCTTTGATGCATTCACTCGATGGCAAGAAGATCGTCGTCGCCAGCCACAACGCTGGCAAGCTGCGCGAATTCGCCGACCTGATGGGTCCGTTCGGCTTCGAGGCGAAATCGGCCAAGGCGTATGGCCTGCCCGAACCGGACGAAACCGGCACCACCTTCGAGGAAAACGCCTACATCAAGGCCTTCGCCGCCGCGAAGGCGACCGGCCTGCCGGCGCTATCGGACGATTCCGGCCTCTGCGTCGACGCGCTCGACGGCGCGCCCGGCGTCTATACCGCGAACTGGGCCGAGACGCCGGACGGATCGCGCGATTTCGCCATGGCCATGCAGCGCACCGAAGTGGCGCTGCAGGAAGTCGGCGCGGCCACGCCCGAACGGCGCACGGGCCGCTTCGTCGCCGTCATCTGCCTCGCCTTTCCCGACGGCGAGGCCGAATATTATCGCGGCGAGGCCGAGGGCACGCTGGTCTGGCCGCCGCGCGGCGAGCTCGGTTTCGGCTACGATCCGGTGTTCCTGCCCAATGGCTTCGACAAAACCTTCGGCGAGATGAGCGCGGAGGAAAAACACGGCTGGAAACCCGGCCAGGCGACGGCGCTGTCGCACCGCGCGCGCGCCTTCCAGAAATTCGCCCAAGCTCGGCTTGGTTCGGTGAGGTTTGGCTCCGAATGATCGGACCCGGCACCACCATGGCGCTCGACCGCAGTCCCGGCTTCGGCGTCTACGTGCATTGGCCGTTCTGCGCGGCCAAATGCCCCTATTGCGACTTCAACAGCCATGTCCGCCACCAGCCGGTCGACCAGGAGCGCTTTGCCGCCGCCTTCGAGGCCGAGCTGGAAACGATGCGCCAGCGCACCGGGCCGCGCGAGGTGACCAGCATTTTTCTCGGCGGCGGCACACCGTCGCTGATGAAGCCTGAAACGGTGGCCAGGGTTCTGGACGCGGTGGCCAGGAACTGGACTGTGCCCGACGGCATCGAGGTGACGCTCGAGGCCAACCCGTCCTCGGTCGAGGCGGAGCGTTTCCGTGGCTACCGGGCGGCGGGGGTCAACCGCGTCTCGCTCGGCGTGCAGGCGCTGAACGACAAGGATTTGCGCTTTCTCGGCAGGCTGCACAATGTCGAGGAAGCCTTGCACGCCATCGGGCTCGCGCGCGAGATCTTTCCGCGCCTGTCCTTCGACCTGATCTATGCGCGCCCCGGGCAGACGCCACAGGATTGGCAGGCGGAGCTCGAACAGGCGATCGGCCATGCCGCCGACCATCTGTCGCTCTACCAGCTGACCATCGAGGAAGGCACGCCCTTCCATGCGCTGCACGCGGCGAAGAAATTAGTCATTCCCGACAACGATCACGCCGCCGACCTATACGCGTTGACGCAGGAAATCACGTCGGCGCACGGCATGCCGGCCTACGAGATTTCCAACCACGCCAAGCCGGGCGCCGAGAGCCGGCACAATCTGACCTACTGGCGCTACGGCGAATATATCGGCGTCGGCCCCGGCGCGCATGGCCGCTTCGTCGAGAACGGACATCGGGTGGTGACCATCGCCGAACGGATGCCGGAAACCTGGGCCAATCTGGTCGAGGCCAAGGGCCATGGCATCACTGGCGGCGAGCTCCTGACGCGCTCCGAAGAGGCCGACGAGTTTCTTTTGATGGGGCTGCGGCTGGCCGAGGGCATCGACCTGTCCCGCTACGAGGCGTTTTCCGGTCGCGGCCTGTCGAGCGCGCGGCTGTCGGTGCTGCAGGGGGAGGGGCTGGTGGCGCCGATCGGCAATGCGCGGCTGCGCGCCACGCCCGCCGGCATGATCGTGCTCGACGCCGTGGTGGCTGATCTGGCGCGCTAACTAGATCACCAAGTCGTCGGCCGGAAATTGGCAATTTCTCTGATTGAGGAAGGCTGATAGATATCTGGCTTGCCTAGCTGATGGCCATAACGCTGTTTCGAACAAGGGTGCGCCATGAAATTCCTGATCCATGAGACGTTCCGCACTGTAAACACGGATGATGTCTTCGAATTTGGATTAACCGAAATTTCGAAACCGCAGGACGACGAAGATCTCTATCGAGCCGATGCCGTAATCATTAGAAACCAGAAGGTTATCTCTAGGACAAAACCATCCGGCATGAGTGAATTCGATGTGATCCGGAGTTTTCTTACCTATGTCGGCATAAATCTGAGGGCGTTGCCGCGCGATTACGCGATAGAGTTCGAGCTCTACGGGCTAACCCCGGATCAATATATTCCGCTAACCAAGTCGATACGGGAAATGTTTGATGAGTAATTCCAATGTCACAGCTGCGAAGACGCTGAGCCAGGAAGCCAAGAACCTTTGAAAAACGTCCTCTTCGTCTGCAGCCAGAACCGCTTGCGCAGCCCGACCGCCGAGCAGGTGTTTTCCACGCGGCGCGACATCGAAGTCACCTCGGCCGGCACCAATCACGATGCCGAAAAGCCGCTGACGCATGAGCTGGTCGCCTGGGCCGATATCATCTTTGTCATGGAGAAAATCCACCGCACGAAATTGCAGAAGAAATTCAAGGCCGGCCTGAAGGCGGCCAAGGTGATCTGCCTCGACATAGCGGACGACTACGAGTTCATGGACCCGGAGCTGATAGCGCTTCTGAAGGCACGCGTTTCACGATATCTGGACTGAGCGCCCGGCCCCGGCGTTCGCCTCTCCGCCTTCGGCGGCCGCCTCGCCGATCCGAGCCAGATCAGGCGTCGTGCTTGTGGCGGTGCTTTCCGCGCTCCTTCTCGGCGTGGGACTCTCCGGAGCGGACTGGCTTGGCGTTGTCCTTGTCGCGGCGGCCGCGGTGCTGGTCGCCCAAAGAGGGCAAGGGTGCGCCGTTGCGGGCGTTTTTCGTTTCAAGACGGGTGATGAAGATATCGAAGCGATTGGGCATCGTCCGGTCAGTGCTCCGTCGTGCTGTCGGGTTTGTTGTCGGAAAGCCTGACGTCTGTCGGCAAGGCACTCGCGGCCTGCTTGGTCAGGCTGGTCTCGTTCCGGGCTGGCAGCTGCTTGTCCTGGCGTGCGGCCGTCCGGCTGCGGCCGGCATAATAGGGCTCGAAAGCGTCCTGTATCGTCAGGCTGTCCATCCTGCCCTCCCTTGGGAATCAGGGGCTAAATCTGCCAAGACCGGTTTCGTTCCCTACTGTGGCGAAGGAATGGCGATTGCCTTACATCGGCGTGAGTTTTGCAAGCCGGCACTGGCTATGCCAAACAGATTTGGCAGGCCAAACAGGCTTGAACGGAGACGGCATCGGTGACTGGCGAGACGGGCAAGCGCAGCTATGTGGTCGGGCAGACCGAGATCGCGGCCCGTCCGCTCGATCCGGCGCTGTATCTGGTGGCGACGCCGATCGGCAACCTCGCCGACATCACGCTGCGCGCCCTGGAGACGCTGGCCGCCGCCGACATCGTCGCCTGCGAGGATACCCGCGTGTCGCGCGTGCTGCTCGACCGCTACGGCATTCGCCGCCGCACATCAGCCTATCATGAACACAATGCCGGCGAGGCCGGGCCGAAACTGATCGCGGCACTCGAAGCCGGCCAGAGCGTGGCGCTGATCTCGGATGCCGGAACGCCGCTGGTCTCCGATCCCGGCTACCGGCTGGTCGGCGAGGCGCTCGACCATGGCATTCGCGTCGTGCCGATTCCCGGCCCCTCGGCGCCGCTTGCCGCGCTCACCGCATCCGGCCTGCCGTCCGACGCCTTCCTTTTCGCCGGGTTCTTGCCGGTCAAGGTTGGCCAGCGGCTGTCGCGGCTGGAAGCGTTGAAAGCCGTGCCGGCGACGCTGATCTTCTTCGAATCGCCGCGCCGGCTCGCCGAATCGCTCGGCGCCATGGTCGAAGCGCTCGGCGGCGAACGCCAAGCCGCCATCGGCCGGGAATTGACCAAGACCTTCGAGGAGATGCGCACCGGTACGCTGCGGGCGCTCGCCGACCATTATGCGGCGGCCGATACGCCGAAGGGCGAGATCGTCGTCTGCATCGGCCCCGCCGAGGCCAAGGCCAACGAACCCGAAGACATCGACCGTCTGCTTTTGTCGCTCGCCGCCGAAATGCCGGCCTCCAAGGCGGCGGCGGAGGCCGCGAAAATGACCGGCGGCCAGAAACAGGCGCTGTATCGGCGGCTGCTGGAACTCAGGGACAGGCCATGACCCCAAAAAGTGGAGCGCGGTTTTCTCGGACAAACGGTTTCGTTTGTCCAGAGGTCATGGTCGAGCAAAGGGAAGGCAGCGGTGGCTGAGCGCCCGACCGCCAGCCGCCAGAAGGCCTACCGGCGCGGCCATCGCGGCGAATGGCTGGCGGCTGTCGCTCTGATGCTGAAGGGCTACCGCATCCTGGCGCGCCGCCATCGCACGCGCTTCGGCGAGATCGACCTGATCGCGCGGCGCGGCGACCTCGTCCTGTTCGTCGAGGTCAAGGCGCGCCGCACGCTGATCGAGGCCATGGAGGCGATCGGTCACGAATCGGAGCGCCGCATCGAGGGTGCGGCCGACATCTGGCTGTCGCGCCAGCCCGACTATGGCAGGCTGTCGATGCGCTTCGACATGGTCGCCGTGCTACCCTGGCGCTGGCCGGTGCATGTCCCGAATGCGTTTTATGGGAGGAGCTAGATTGCAAAAGCGGTGCCGCCCCTCATCGCCCTGCCGGACACTTCTCCCCGTATAGTGACGGGAGAAGGGAGCGGCCGCAGCGACTGCGCCCTTCTTGCAACCGTTGTAATTGGCGAAATCGCAGATGACAGCGCCCCTCTCACCGTCCCTATACGGGGAGAGGATGCCGGCAGGCAGGTGAGGGGCAGCGCAAACTTCTGATAACGCGCCTATTCAAACCGACGCGATTGCCCTTGCAATCACCCCCAAACCATCAGCGCCACCAACCCGACAATCCCCACCACCAGCCGCCACCAGCCGAACAGCGAGTAGCCGTTGCGCGAGACGTAATCGAGCAGGAAGCGGACCACGAACAGCGCCGTGACGAAGGCGGCGACGAAGCCGATGGCGATGATCGGCAGGTCGGCAGAAGTCAGCACGTTGCGGTTCTTGAACAGATCGAAGGCGAAGGCGCCGACCATGGTCGGGATGGCGAGGAAGAAGGAAAATTCCGCCGCCGCCCGCTTGTCGACGCCCAGAAGCAGCGCGCCGACGATGGTCGACCCGGAGCGGGACGTGCCGGGGATCAGCGACAGGCACTGGAAAAGCCCGATCTGCAGGTAAAGCCTGGTCGGAAACCGCTCGACGTCGCGATAGACCGGCTTGAGGTTCATGCGGTCGACCACCAGCAGCACCACGCCGCCGATGATCAGCATGATGCAGATCAGTCGCGGCGATTCGAACAGCACCGTCTTGATGAAGTCGTGCGCCAGCGCGCCGATGATCGCGGCCGGCAGGAAGGCGATGAGGATGCCGATGACGAAGTGCCGCGTCAGCCGGTCATGCGGCAGGTCGAGCAGCATCTGCCACAGGCGCCGGAAATAGACGCTGAGGATGGCCAGGATGGCGCCGAGCTGGATCAGGATCTCGAAGGCCTTGCCGGTCGACTGGAAGCCGAGGAAATGGCCCGCGAGCAGGATATGGCCGGTCGAGGACACCGGGATGAATTCGGTCAGTCCCTCCAGCAGGCCGAGCAGCAGGGCTTCGACGATGGTCTGGCTTTCCATTTCTACCTCGGCATTGGCGTGACGGCTAACGGAATGGCTTGCTTGTCATGGCGCCGAAGTCCCCCTATAGGTCGCAACACCCCTGACGGCCCGCTAACCGGGCGGCCAAGACTTACCGGTGCGCCTTGCGATTCGCCAGTGTGGCAATCCGGAATTCGCCACACCTGGGACGAGCGCGATGCGCGAATTCCGGATTCTGAACCAGTGCGCTTTATCATCGCGGAACCATGCTGACGCTTTTCCACCATCCCATGTTCGCCACCTGCCGCTTCGTCCGCCTCGCCTTTGGCGAGTATGGCGAGGAGCTGGCGCTGATCGAGGAAAAGCCGTGGACGCGCCGCAAGGAGTTCTTGGCGCTGAATCCGGCCGGCACGCTGCCGATCCTGCTGGCCGAGGGTGACGTGCCGATCATCGGTGCGACGGTCATCTCGGAATATCTCGACGAGACGCGCGGCGTGCTCAAGCGCGACAAGCGGCTGTTCGCCGAGGACCCGATGCAGCGCGCCGAAATCCGCCGGCTGATCGACTGGTATCTCAACAAGGCCGAAGGCGAAGTCACCCGCCACCTCGTGCGCGAGCGCGTGCTGAAGCCGGTGATGCCGGAAACCGCCGGCGGCGGTTCGCCCGATTCGGGCGCCATCCGCGCCGCGCGCGCCAACATCCGCCAGCACATGAAATACACCAACTGGCTGGCCGGCACCCGTCATTGGCTGGCCGGCGGCAGGGTCACCTATGCCGATCTGGCGGCCGCCGCGACGCTGTCGGTGCTCGACTATCTCGGCGAGATCGACTGGCGCGAACACCCCGCCGCGCGCGAATGGTACACGCGGGTGAAGTCGCGGCCCTCTTTCCGGCCGCTCTTGACCGACCGCGTGCGCGGCCTGTCGCCGGTATCGCATTATGCGGACCTCGACTTCTGACGCGGCAAAACTGCGTGCACTGATCGACGCGGAAGCGCGGCGCGCCGGCTTCGATGCCGTCGCCGTCACCACTCCCGACGCGATTCCGCTGGCGCCGGCACGGTTGGCCGAGTTCGTCGCCGACGGCTTTCACGGCTCCATGGACTGGATCGCCGAGACGATTGAGCGCCGCAGCGAGCCTTCGACGCTGTGGCCCGACGTGCGCTCGATCATAGTGCTGGCGATGAATTATGGGCCGGACCATGACCCGCGCGATGTGCTGGCAAGGCGCGACCGTGGCGCGATCTCGGTCTACGCGAAAAACCGCGACTATCACGAGGTGATGAAAGGCCGGCTGAAGGAAATCGCCGGCAAGATCGTCGCGCGCGCCGGCGGCGACGTGAAGGTGTTCGTCGATACCGCCCCCGTCATGGAAAAGCCGCTGGCGGAAGCAGCAGGCCTGGGCTGGCAAGGCAAGCACACCAATCTGGTCAGCCGCGAGCACGGCTCCTGGCTGTTCCTCGGCACCATTTTCACCACGGCCGAACTGGCGCCGGATAGCGCCGAGATCGACCATTGCGGCTCCTGCCGCGCCTGCCTCGACGCCTGCCCGACCGACGCGTTCCCAGCCCCCTATAGGCTCGATGCGCGGCGCTGCATTTCCTATCTCACCATCGAGAACAAGGGGCCGATCCCGCATGAATTCCGCGAGGCGATCGGCAACCGCATCTATGGCTGCGACGACTGCCTCGCCGCTTGCCCGTGGAACAAGTTCGCCCGCGCCGCGTCCGAGGCCAAGCTCGCCGCGCGCGACGAATTGCGTGAGCCTGCGCTCGCCGACCTTCTGGCCCTCGACGATGCTGGCTTCCGCGCCTTCTTCTCCGGCTCGCCGATCAAGCGCATCGGCCGCCATCGTTTTGTCCGCAACGTGCTGATCGCCGCCGGCAATTCCGGCGATGCCGCGCTTGCCGGCATCGTCCGGAACCTGCTCGGCGACGCCTCGCCGCTGGTGCGGGGCGCGGCAATATGGGCGCTGGCGCGGCTGGTGCCGGAAACCGAATATGCCGAACGGGCCGCGAACGGCCTGAAGAGCGAGAGCGATGGCGCCGTCCGCGAGGAATGGCGCCTGGCGCGGCCAAACAGGACGCATGCATGAGCGAAAAGCAGGTCTTCATCTTCGGCGCCGGCTATTCGGGTAAGGCCTTTGCCCGCGCCAATACGGGAGCCGCCACGATCGTCGGCACGACACGCGTTGAAGAAAAATTCGATGCGCTGCGGCAGGCCGGCATCGACCCACTGCTGTTCGATGGGAGGTTGACGGGCGACATCGGCGATGCGCTGGAGAAAACCACCCATCTGGTGATTTCGATCGCCCCGGAAGAAACCGGCGATCCCGTGCTGAATGCCGCCCGGGAAGCAATCGCGGGGATGCCTGACCTGAAGTGGATCGGCTATCTCTCGACCGTCGGCGTCTATGGCGATCATGGCGGTGCCTGGGTCGATGAAACGGCCGCGTGCCGGCCGGTTTCGAAGCGCTCGATGATGCGGGTCGAGGCCGAGCAGTCCTGGCTGAAACTCGGCCGGGACATCGACCGGCCGGTGGCGATCCTGCGGCTCTCCGGCATTTACGGCCCGGGCCGCAACGCGCTGGTCAACCTGGAAAACGGCACGGCGAGGCGCCTGGTCAAGCCGGACCAGGTGTTCAACCGCATCCATTGCGACGACATATCGGGCGCGCTGTGGCATCTGATTGGCGGCAATACGGGCGGCATCTTCAATGTCACCGACGATGAGCCGGCGCCGCCGCAGGATGTCATCGCCTATGCCGCTTCGCTGATGGGCGTTGAGCCGCCGCCCGAAATTCCGTTCGAGACCGCGCAACTTTCGCCCATGGCGCGGTCCTTCTATGGCGAGAACAAGCGGGTCGCCAATGCGGCGATCAAGGCGGCGGGCTATCGTTTTCGCTTTCTCGACTATCGCGCCGCCTTCGACCACATGTGGGCAAGCGGCGACTGGCGCGACGGCGCGCCGCGCAGTCCGATGAAGGGATAAGCAATTCCAGGAAAAGTGTGAAACGGTTTTCCGTCCGGAATTGCGCCAAAAGCTAGAGCGATCGAAGCGTCGCATGTTGCGTGCTATGATTCGGGCTTGGGGTTTGTGGATCCGGTTTCATGAAGACAGCGACGTCTCTCGGAAAAAAATCACTGCTTGCCGCCGCGCTTGGTCTGTTCGCATTGACCGGTCTCGCCCCACAGCCGGCAGCGGCCGAGGAACGGGCAAAAGACCTGTTCGGCGCCGAGGAACTGCCGACGGCTACCGCCGCGCAATCCTTCGGCTTCTATTCCAAGGGCTGCTTTGCCGGCGGCGTCGCCATTCCCATGGATGGGCCAACCTGGCAGGTGATGCGGCCATCGCGCAACCGTCGCTGGGGTCATCCGGCGATGATCGCGCTGATCGAGAAACTGTCGCGCGACGCGGCCGCCGACGGCTGGCCGGGTCTGCTGATCGGCGACATCGCGCAGCCGCGCGGCGGGCCTATGCTGACCGGCCATGCGTCGCACCAGATCGGGTTGGACGCCGACATCTGGCTGACGCCGATGCCCGACCGCACGATGACCAGGGCGCAGCGCGAGACCATGAGCGCCACGCTGATGGTCGACGAGAAGACGCATCTGGTGAAGGACGCGCTATGGACGCCGCAGCACACGGCGTTGCTGAAGCGCGCGGCGAGCTATCCGCAGGTCGAGCGCATCCTGGTCAATCCGGGCATCAAGAAAAAGCTCTGCGACACCGTCAAGGGTGACCGCTCCTGGCTGCGCAAGATCAGGCCGTTCTGGGGCCACGACTATCATTTCCACATGCGCATCGGCTGCCAGCCGGGCTCGCCCAACTGCAAGGCGCAGGAGGCGACACCGGATGATGACGGCTGCGGCAAGCCGCTGGCCTGGTGGTTCACGCAGGAGCCGTGGCGGCCCAACAAGAACCCCGATGCGCCCAAGGCACGCGACCTGATGACGATGGCCAACCTGCCCAGGGAATGCCGCGCCGTGCTCGACGCGCCGGGGCCTGCCTCGGCCGAGGCCGCGACCTATCACGGCGACGAGGTGCCGATCGCGGTGGCGGCGCCCGAGCCCGAAGCGCCGGCGCTGCCTGCTGTGACGGCCAGCAGCACGGCCGGTCTGCCAAGCGCGGCGAGCGCTTTCATGGCGACACCGGAGGTCGGCGTGCCGGTGCCACGGCCACGGCCCGGCAATTGACGATTGATTGCCGAGGTCGGCGCTGCCCCTCATCGCCCTGCCGGGCACTTCTCCCCGTATAGGGACGGGGAGAAGGGGCTGGCCGCAACCTCCGCGTCCTCCTTGCAATACTGGTGATTGGCGAAATCGGCGATGGCAGCCCCCTCTCCCCGTCCCTATACGGGGAGAGGATGCCGGCAGGCAGGTGAGGGGCGGCGCCGACCCTGGATAAATCAGCCAAGGACGGGATTCAAATTTGAGGCGATTGTCCTGGAACTGAAGGCAAGCGCCTTTCCCTTTGCAAGGCCATGCGCTAGTCAACGGGAAAACAGCGGCACGTAGCCCGGACGGGGAACGGACGAGAGCATGCCAAGCACAGCCGATGACGAGACTTTGCTGCGATTTCCGATCCTGATCGGCGATATCGGCGGCACCAATGCGCGCTTTTCGATCGTGCTCGACGCCAATTCCGAGGCCGGCGAGCCGACCATCGTCCAGACCGCCAATTACAACACCATCGACGAGGCGATCCAGGCGGCCGTGCTCGACCGCTCCTCGGTCCGTCCCAATTCGGCGGTGCTGGCGGTGGCCGGGCCGGTGGACGGCGACGAGATCGAGCTCACCAACTGCCCGTGGGTCGTCAAGCCTAGGCAGATGTTCGCCAGTCTCGGCTTGAGCGACATCGTCGTGCTCAACGATTTCGAGGCGCAGGCGCTGGCCGTCGTCGCGCTTGGCGAAGAGCATATGGAAAAGATCGGCGGCGGCACGCCGGAGCCCAATGCCGGCCGCGTCGTGCTGGGTCCGGGAACCGGTCTCGGCGTCGCCGGGCTGGTCCATGCGCTGCATCACTGGATACCGGTGCCCGGCGAAGGCGGCCATATGGACATCGGCCCGCGCACGCCGCGCGATTTCGAGGTGTTTCCGCATATCGAGAAGCTCGACGGCCGCATTTCAGGCGAGCAGATCCTGTGCGGACGCGGCCTCGTCAACGTCTACCGGGCGGTGGCCAAGGCGGACGGCAAGCCGTCGCCCTTCACCACGCCGGCCGAGGTCACCGCTGCGGCGCTGGCCAAGACCGATCCTGTGGCGCAGGAAGCGCTGGAGACCTTCGTCACCTGCCTCGGCCGCACCGCGGGCGACCTTGCGCTGGTGTTCATGAGCCGGGGCGGCGTGTTCCTCACCGGCGGCATCGCGCAAAAGATCGTGCCGGCATTGAAGGAGGGCAATTTCCGCGCCGCCTTCGAGGACAAGGCGCCGCACAGCGCGCTGATGCGCACCATGCCGGTCTATGTCATCACCCATCCGCTGGCGGCGCTCCTCGGACTTGCCGCCTATGCCAGGAACCCCTCGCTGTTCGGCGTCCAGACGGCGGGCCGGCGCTGGCGCGACGAAGTTAGTCACCCCAAGGCATAGGCAAGCCTGCTGCTTGACGCTAATAGGGGTGCCGAAATGCCCGCCACGGGCAGCGGAAACCGACAAAGCCTTCTGATTTGACACTTCAAATTCCAAACAAACAAAAAGCCCGGCCTGGCGAGGTCACAGCGGTACTGCGCCGCATTCTCGCTGAGAACAGCCATGACTATCGCTGGACCTATGTCATGGTCATCACCTGTTCGCTGATCGTTTCGGGCACGACCGCCTTCACGGCCTGGATCATGGCCCCGATGGTCAACCAGATCTTCTACGAACGGCGTGGCGACGCGATCGTGTGGATCTGCGCCGGCTTCATGGCGGCCTTCCTGCTGCGCGGCTTCGCCGGCTATGGCCAGGCGGTGGCGCTGGCCAAGATCGGCAACAATCTGGTGGCGCGCTACCAGAAGCGCATCTTCGATCACCTGATGAAGCTCGGCGTCGGCTTCTTCAACGACACACGTTCCGGCCGGCTGGCGGCGCAGGTCAACGAAAACGTCGGCGGCATCCGCGACCTGCTGTCGTTGACGCTGACCTCGATCACCCGCGACGCCGTGACGCTGATCGGGCTTCTCGGCGTCATGGTCTACCAGGATCCGGTTCTGTCGCTCAGTTCGCTGCTGATCGGGCCGCCGCTGATCTGGGCCGTCGTCTACCTCACCCGTCGCGTGCGGCGCATAACCCGCGAATCCGTGCTGATCAATTCGCGGTTGATCGGCGCCGTGCAGGAAGCCACGCAAGGGATCGCCATCGTCAAGGCCTTCACCATGGAGGACGAGTTGGCGGGCCGCATCGGCAAGCTCGCCAGCGACGCCGAACAGCGCTCCAACAAGATTGCCCGCGTCTCCGAACGGCTGGCGCCGATTTCCGATATGCTGGCCGGCCTCGCCGTCACCTCCGTCATCGCCTATTCCGGTTACCGGGCGCTCGTTCTCGGGCAGCCGCCGGGCGCGGTCTTTTCCTTCATCACCGCGCTGATCCTGGCCTATGACCCGGCACGGCGCCTGGCGCGCATGCAGGTCGGCATGGAGCGGGCGCTGGTCAATGCACGCATGATCTACGAACTGCTCGACCTCGAGCCGAAGCAGGGCGACGCCCCGGATGCCACGCAGGCGCATTTCACCACGGGCGAAGTGCGCTTCGACAACGTATCCTTCCGTTATGTCGAGGAGGCACCGGTCCTGCAGGGTCTGAGCTTTGTCGCCGCCGCCGGCAAGATGACCGCCGTCATCGGCGCATCCGGCGCCGGCAAGACGACGCTGGTGGCGCTGTTGCAGCGCTTCTACGACGTCGAGAGCGGCACGATCACGATCGACGGCCAGGATATCTCGAAGGTCACCAAACAGTCGCTGCGCGGCTCGATCGCCTATGTCTCGCAGGCCCCCTACCTGTTCGAAGGCACCATCCGCGACAACATCCGCTATGGCCGCCCCTCGGCCACCGATGCCGAGATCGAACAGGCCGCGCGACTGGCCGCGGCCGACGAATTCATCCGCCAGCAGCCGCAAGGCTATGACACGCCGGTCGGCGAGAATGGCGCCACGCTGTCCGGCGGCCAGCGCCAGCGCGTATCGATCGCCCGCGCCATCGTGCGCCAGGCGCCGATCCTGCTGCTCGACGAGGCGACATCGGCGCTCGACAATGAGGCCGAAGCCCGGGTCCAGCAGGCGCTCACCAAGGTCATGGAAGGGCGCACCACCATCGTCATCGCGCACCGCCTCTCGACCGTGGTCAATGCCGACCACATCATCGTGCTGGAACAAGGCCATCTGGTCGAGGAGGGTACGCACGCCTCGCTGATGGCCGACCCGCACAGCGTCTATGCCCGTTTCCACCGGATACAGGGCGTCAAGGGCCTGGGGCTTGTCGACGACAGCGCGCCGGTCGAGACTTCGGTTCAGGATTTGGAAACCCAGAACGTCGCCGGGAGCACGGCATGAGCGAAACATCGGCAACATCGGGCGAGCCGACCAGCGATATGGGCCTTGTGGTGGTGGGCGCGGCCGGCCGCATGGGCCAGACGCTGATCCGTGCCATCCACGCCATTCCGGGCGCCCGCGTCATCGGCGCGGTCGAGCGCGCGGATTCGCCTCACCTGGGCAAGGATGCAGGCGAACTGGCCGGCGTCGGCCGCATCGATGTGGCGATCGGCAGCGATCCTTTACCAGTCTTCGCCAGGGCCGATGGCGTGCTCGATTTCACCACTCCGGCCTCCACGGTAGAGTTCGCCGGCTACGCGGCGCAGGCGCGCATCGTCCATGTCATCGGCACGACCGGCTGTTCGGTCGACGACAATGCGAAAATCGCCGCTGCCGCGCGCCACGCGACCATCGTCAAGTCGGGCAATATGAGCCTCGGCGTCAACCTGCTGGCGGTGCTGGTCGAGCAGGCGGCGCGCGCGCTCGATGCCGATGATTTCGACATCGAGATCCTCGAAATGCACCACAGGCACAAGGTCGACGCGCCTTCGGGCACGGCGCTTCTGCTCGGCGAAGCCGCCGCCGCCGGGCGCGGCATCGCACTGGCCGGCAACGAAGTGCGTTCACGCGACGGCCATACGGGTGTGCGAAAAACCGGCTTGATCGGCTTCGCCGCCCTGCGCGGCGGCTCGGTCGTCGGCGACCACAGCGTGATCCTGGCCGGCACCGGCGAGCGCATCACGCTGTCCCACCATGCCGAGGACCGCGCCATCTTCGCCCGCGGCGCCGTCAAGGCCGCACTGTGGGCGCGCGGCAGGAAGCCGGGACTGTATTCGATGCGCGACGTGCTCGGGCTTGCCTGAAACGACCCTGAACCATCTTCGTTCCTACGCAAGTCCGGACGGAAAACCGCTACACACTTTCCTTGAACGCTCAGACCCCAGAGGAGCAAAAATGTCGAGAACTCTCGTGCTCGTTCGCCACGGCCAGAGCGAATGGAATTTGAAGAACCTGTTCACCGGCTGGCGTGACGTCGACCTGACCGAGCAGGGCCACGCCGAGGCCAAGGCCGCCGGGCAGAAGCTCGAGGCGCGCGGCCTGAAATTCGACATCGCCTTCACCTCGGCGCTGGTCCGGGCGCAGAAAACCTGCCAGCACATTCTCGACGCGGTCGGCCAGAGCGACCTGGAGACCATTCGCGACCAGGCGCTCAACGAGCGCGATTATGGCGACCTCTCCGGCCTCAACAAGGACGACGCGCGCCAGAAATGGGGCGAGGAGCAGGTGCATGTCTGGCGCCGCTCCTATGACGTGTCGCCGCCCGGCGGCGAGAGCCTGAAGGACACCGGCGCCCGCGTCTGGCCCTACTACCTGCACGACCTGCAGCCGCACGTGCTGCGCGGCGGCACGGTGCTGGTCGCCGCCCACGGCAATTCGCTGCGTGCGCTGATCATGGCGCTGGACGGCAAGTCGGGCGAGGAGATCGTCAAGCTGGAGCTCGGCACCGGCGTGCCTGTGATCTACCAGCTCAATGCCGATTCGACCGTGGCCTCGAAGGAAGTGCTGGAAGGCTGAGCTTCTGTTATTTCTGCCAATTGTGACATTGGCGCCGCCCCTCATTGCCCTGCCGTGTCCAGCGGATAGATGGGTAACAGAATGAACCGGATACATAGGTAACAGTTTTCTCC
>NZ_JAIUGW010000015.1:0-152495 GCF_020164795.1 Mesorhizobium sp. ES1-3 | reverse complement strand
GGCAACCGCATCTTAGGGGGAGAAAACTGTTACCTATGTATCCGGTTCATTCTGTTACCCATCTATCCGCTGGACACCGGCAGGGCAATGAGGGGCGGCGCAAACCTCGCGCGAATAGCGCCTGTCAGCGCGGAGCCGCGCCCAGCCGAAGCCCTCAGATGAACTGCACCTGGACGATCTCGTAACCCCTGGCGCCGCCAGGCGCGTTGACCTCGATGGCGTCGCCGACTTCCTTGCCGATCAGCGCACGCGCGATCGGCGAAGAAATCGAGATGCGGCCGGATTTCACGTCGGCTTCCTGGTCGCCGACGATCTGGTAGGTCTTCTTTTCCTCGGTGTCCTCGTCGACCAGCACCACGGTGGCGCCGAACTTGACCTTGTCGCCGCTGAGCTTGGTGACGTCGATCACCTCGGCGCGCGCGATATAATCTTCGAGTTCGTTGACGCGGCCCTCATTGAGGCTCTGCGCCTCTTTCGCTGCATGATATTCGGCATTCTCGGACAGGTCGCCATGCGAGCGCGCCTCGGAGATCGCCTCGATGATGCGCGGCCGCTCTTCCTGCTGGCGCCAGCGCAGTTCTTCCTTCAATGACGCGAACCCCTCGCCTGTCATCGGGACCTTGTTCATAGTGCCTGACCTTTCCTGCCGCCGCCCCCGCGTTTCGGGGGAAGCCTTGTCGTTGGGTACAAAAAGAAAACGGTCCGGCAGCCTCGGGCTAACGGAACCGTTTCACCGCAATTTCCCTGAATATAGCAACCTTTGCGGGCTTTTCACGCTCAAAAATCGGTTTTGTTAAAATCATCCCTTCTTTTGTCAGCCAAGTGGCTGGCGAACAAAAAACGGCCGCGATCGCTCGCGGCCGCTTCGAGAAACCATGGAGGCCCGATCAGCTTCTCATGAAATGTTCGATCTGCTCGGACAGCATGCCGTATTCGCGCGAACCCTTGCCGGCGCGCTTTTCGATCTCGGTCAGCTGCTGCTGGGCGCCTGCCAGGTCGCCGATCTGCAGATGCGCCTCGCCGAGATATTCGCGCACCAGCGTGTAATTCGGGTCGATGCGCAGCGCTTCCTCGTAATAGCCGAGGCCGACGGTGACGCGGCCGGAATGGCGGTGCGAGTAGCCGAGATAGTTGAGGATGCGCGGATCCTGCTTGTTGGCGGCAAGAACGAGAACCGAGATCGCCTCGTCATAGCGGCCGGCCATCGCCAGCGCATGGCCCGCATCATAGATACTGTCGTCGTCCAGCATGCCTTCCTTGGGCGGCACGCATTTCTGCTTCTTCTTATCCCAGACCTCGCCCTTTTTGCACTGGGTGACAGTCTGGTCGCTGCCACCGCTGCTGCCGGCGGCAAATGCCGGAGCGACAAGGAACTGCAGGGCGACAAGCGCGCTCGCCGCCTGGATCAGCACTCTTTTATGCATGGAAAACCTCCTGAGGGTGTGACAATGCAACAATAACGCCGAGCGGTCCGCGTTTCATCCCGGAAAAAGCCCGTCTGGAGAACATGAGGTGACGGATGCCGCAAATCCGGTATCATCGCCCTCGAATGAGACTGAGCCACGGAGAGGGCCCGTGCAGCGGCGGCTTGAAAAGGACTGGGATCTCACGATCGGCCCCGACACCGTGCGGCTGTTCATTCTCAAGGCCAAGGCGCTGAGTGCGGCCGTCAACGAGGACTATGCCGACGGCGCCGAACACGAGGTCGAGTTCGACGGCGACGGGCATGACAACCACCACCATGACGGCCTTGCCGAGGAAAGCTCGGAAAACCTCACCGAGGAAGAGCTGCGCGAGCTGATCAACGACCTCAATGTCGACGAGGCCGCGGAGCTGATCGCGCTGGCCTGGGTCGGCCGCGGCGACTACGACGCTTCGGAATGGGCCGAGGCGGTGACCGCGGCGCGCGAGCGGGCCAACAAGCGCACGGCTAAATACCTGCTCGGCATGCCGCTGCTCGCCGACCTGCTGGAAGAGGGACTGGAAGCGATCGGCGCGTAACGCAGAGGTAACCGATTGTGATCGGGTCGAAGCGCCGGTCCAGGCAACTTCAGCCGACCGGCGCCGTTTTGTGGGTGATGGCAAAGCTGAGCTCTTCCCGTAGATGCAGGATGATAGGATTGGCGATGGCCGTCACGGCTCTGCTGGTCATGCCGGTCGAGGCCAAGCATCGATATAAACATCACAGGCCGCTAAGCCCGCGCGTGGAGCAGCCGCTGACACAGCGGGCCGATCAGCCGCTGAAACCGCGAGGCAAGCGGCAGTTGAGGGCGCGGGCAAGACAGCATCCGGCGCCAAATCCGGCACCGCGGAAAACGCAGGATGCCCTGCCATCCGCCGATGTTCCGGTGCCCGAGCCACGTCCGGCGGCCACCCCAAAGGTAGACGCTCCAAAGCCGCAAGATCAGAACACTGAAGGCCCAAAGAGCGGCGGAGCGCCCGATCTGCCCAAGGAAGAAGAGGCCCATCGGAAAAGCCTGACACCACCCGAACCACCAGCCGAAACGGAAAGCGAGCCGGAGCCGCCAGCCGTGGTGCCAATACCGACGCCAAAGCCCGGCACCACGACGCCCGAGCCTCAGCCGCCGGCCGTCGCCCCGCAGCCGACGCCAAAGCCGGCGGACGCGGGCGACGAGGAGAAGATGCTGCCCGATCCACGCTCGGCCGCTCTTCCCGCAGATAAGATGCCGGAGGAGGAAGTCGCCTGCCGCGAGCGCCTGAAGACGCTCGGGGTCGAATTCGAGGAGCACAAAGCCGAAAGCAACCCCGAAATCGGCTGCTCGATCCCCTATCCCATCGTGCTGAAGTCGCTTGGCAAGTCGATCGCGATTTCCCCCGGCGCCGAGCTCAACTGCCCGATGGCCGAGACGGCGGCGCGTTTTGCCGCAGACGTGATCCAGCCGGCGGCAAAGGCCGAATTCGGCGCCGACCTGAAGTCGATCGGCCAGGCGTCGGCCTTCGTCTGCCGGCCGCGCAACGGCACGCGCAAGCTGTCGGAACATGCTTTCGGCAACGCGCTCGACATTGCCAGCTTTACGCTATCCGACGGCAAGACGATCGAGGTCGGCCCTGTGCCGCCGGAAGAGGACGCCAAATTCCTCGATGCCGTGCGCAAGGCGGCCTGCGGCCCGTTCAAGACCGTGCTCGGCCCCGGCGCCGACGCCGACCACGCGATGCATTTTCATCTCGACCTGGAGGCTCGCCGGCATGGCGGCACGTTCTGCCAGTGAGCGGACTGATCGCTAGCCACATTTCAGCCGCAGGCGTGAACGCGGGCGCTGAGTTTTCCTTTACCCTTGATCGTTAAAATGCCGGATATCCGGACCATGACCCCGAAAAGTGGAAACCGGTTTTCGCGAAAGATCATGGTCAGGCAAGGATAGAACCTGATCGTGATCAGGTTCGGGACAGGATTTCCGCCAATGGCCGGCACATTTCGCGCCGTTTTTCTCGCCGCCGCGTGCCAATTGAAACCTGCTGCATTGCTGGCCGCCAGCCTTGCACTGGCCGCGGTTTCGGCCTGCAACACCGGCAGCGTGCTGTCGTTGCAGCCTGCCGTCGATGTCGGCTCGCAGACCGCGGCCGTGCCGCAGTATACGGGCTTGCAGAGACTAGTTCCATCCAATCCCTATATGACGCAGGCCGCCTATCCGCGCATGGATGAGCCGATGTCGCCGCTCGAGCAGATGCCGGCCAGCGAAACCGATTGCCGCCAACAGCTGAAGCGCCTCGATGTCGCCTACACCGACCTGGCGCCGATCCATGAGGGCCAGTGCGGCATCGACTATCCGGTCAAGGTCTCGGCCATCGGCAGCGTCCAGATGAAACCCGCAGCGACGCTGACCTGCGACATGGCCGCCACCTTCGCCGCCTGGACGAAGAACGAACTCGTTCCCTCAGCCCGCTGGCGTTACTTCTCCGGCGTCAGGACCATCCACCAAGGCTCGAGTTACTCCTGCCGCAACATCGCCGGTGAAGGCGTGCTATCCGAGCACGGCAAGGGCAACGCCCTCGACGTCATGAGCATCGAACTCAACAATGGCGACGACATCGACGTGCGCAAGCCCGGCCTGTTCGCCTTCCGCACGCGAGGCTTCCTCAACAATGTGCGCGCCGACGGCTGCCAGTATTTCACCACCGTGCTCGGCCCCGGCTACAATTACGATCACCGCAACCATTTCCACTTCGACATCAAGAACCGCAAGAGTGGTTATCGCGCCTGCCGCTGATCGCGCAGCCGAACTTCGTCATCACAGGTCTTCGCCCCGTCGCTTCGCTGCGTGATGACGAAGACATGGTCACCGGTCATAAGAAAGACACCTGGCTCTACCCATAGGACTCTGGCCCCACCGGCGCTTAGACCCTGACGACATGGGGAGCAAATGAGCCAACGAAGCCTTCGACGACGCCTGACGATATGGCTTGCCGCGCTATTGGCCGCCTATGTGGTGCTCGCCTATGTCGCCGCGCCGGAATTCTGGACATTCCGTGACCGCGGCTTTCGCGACCAGCGCTTCGAGATGGTCACCCACACGCGGCAAGGCATTCCCGGCGACCCCATCAATGTCGGCCTGGTCGGTACGGAGAAGGAGTTGGTGCACGCTTTCGCTGTCGCCGGCTGGGACACCGCCGACGCCGTCACCTTGAGGACCGCCATCGATATCGGCGAAAGTGTCCTGTTTTCCCGCCCTTATCCCGACGCACCGATGAGCCGCCTGCTGTTCGAGGGCCATGCCCAGGAACTCGCTTTCGAAAAGCCGGTCGGCGACAGCGCCGACCGGCGCCACCACGTCCGCTTCTGGCAGACGGATACGGTCGGCGACGATGGCAGGCCGCTCTGGCTGGGTGCTGCCAGCTTCGATCGCGGCGTCGGCCTGAGCCATGACACGGGCGCCATCACCCATCATATCGGTCCCGACATCGATGCCGAACGCGACTTCATGATCGGCGATCTGAGTGCCTCCGGCCTGCTGCTCTCGACCAGCGACCTGGCGGGCATTGGCCCCACCAAGACCGGCCGCAATGGTGGCGGCGACCCTTATTTCACCGATGGCAAGGCGATCGTCGGCGTGCTGAAGCAATTGCCATGACCGGAGATCAGGTCGTGGCGATGACGATCTTGCCGAACGGCCCCTTCTCCAGATGCTCGAAGGCGCGCGGCACCTCGTCGAAACCAAAGACCTTGTCGATGACCGGCTTGATCTCCAGCGCCTCGATCGCTTGGTTCATCCGCTCGAAGGCGCGGCGGTGGCCGACCGAAATGCCTTGCACGACAATCCGGTTGCGCAGGAAGGGCACGATCGGAAAGCAGAGTTCCATGCTGCCCAACAGGCCGATGACCGACAGCCTGCCGTCGGCGGCCAGCGCGTCAAGCGAGCGCCGCGCATTGTCGCCGCCGACCATTTCGAGGACATGGTTGACGCCGGCGCCCCCTGTCAGCTCGCGCGCCGCTTCGTCCCATGCCGGCCTTGTGCGATAGTTGATCACTTGCCAGGCGCCGAGCGTCCTTGCCCGCTCGAGCTTGCCGTCGCTGCTTGACGTGACGATGGCGCGCAGGCCGAAGGCGTGGGCGAATTGCAGCGCAAACAGGGAGACGCCGCCCGTGCCCTGGATCAGAATGGTCTGGCCAGGCACCGGTCTTGTCGCCTCGGCCATCGCGAACCAGGCCGTCAGCGCCGCGATCGGCAGCGTGGAAGCCTCGGCATCGCTGAGCGACGGCGGCGCCAGCACGGCGGCGTCCTCATGCAGGAGCAGGTAGTCGCTCAAAGTGCCGGGCAGCGACGATCCCAGCGTGTGCTGGTGCAGCACCGGCGGCGCATCGCCATCGGGCCAATCGGCAATCACCTGCCCCAGCACGCGCTGGCCGGTCTTGAAGCGGCTGACAGCGCCGCCGACTGCCACCACTTCGCCCACGGCATCCGATGTCGGGACGAACGGAAAGGCTAGATCGGGGATCAGCACGCCATCGACGATCATCCTGTCCTTGTAGTTCAGCGATATGGCCTTGATCCGCACCAGCAGGTCATGCGGCCCGGGCTCGGGAATCCTCCCTTCGGCCAATTCCAGCCTGGGCAGGCCAAAGCCGGTCATCCGCCAGGATCTGTTGATGTCGCTGCTCATTGCGTCTGCTCCCGATTGCATGGCTGGCGGGATATTTACGCTGTTTCACTATGGAAAAAAGCGCTTCCGTGATCCATAATCGGAAACGAATTGGTGAGCAGATTTCTACAATAGGAAATAGATCGATGGAATCCGCGGATCTGCAAGGCGTCGTCGCCTTCGTTCAAACGATCGAGGCAGGAAGCTTCACCGGCGCCGGAGAGCGGCTGCGGGTGACGAAATCGGCGGTCGGCAAATCGGTCGCGCAGCTTGAACAGCGGCTTGGCATCCGCTTGCTCAACCGCACCACGCGCAGCCTCAGCCCGACGAACGAAGGCGTGTGCTACTATGAAGCCTGCGTCAGGGCGCTGTCCGAGATCGAAGCCGCCCAGGCGCTGCTCGCCTCGCGCCGGCAGGTGCCCTCGGGCCGGCTTCGGGTCGACCTGCCGTCGGCCTTCGGCCACCGCTGCGTGGCTCCCGTGCTGTTCGACATCTCCAGGCGATTTCCCGATCTGGCCATGGAGATTTCCTTCAACGACCGCCGCGTCGACCTCATCGAGGAAGGCATCGACCTTGCGATCCGCATGGGCGACCTCGACGACAGCCTGTCGCTCGCCGCACGCCGGCTCTATACCCAACGCTCTGCCATATGCGCCGCCCCCGCCTATCTCGACAGAAACGGCAGGCCGCGAACGATCGAGGATCTCGCCGGCCACGACCTGATCGGCTACACCCGCAACGGCATCGCCCATGCCTGGAGCATCAGGCAGGCCGATGGCCATGTCGCGAAGTTCACGCCGCGGGCAAGGCTGGTGCTCGACAATGCCGAGCCGATGCTGGGCGCGGTCCTTGCCGGTTGCGGCATCACCTTCCTGCCGACCTGGCTGGTGGCGGACAGTCTCGAGAGCGGCGCGCTGGAAATGGTGCTCATGGACACGCTGGTCGAAAACATTTCCGTCCATGCCATCTGGCCGGTGACACGCGCCTTGACGCCCAAGGTGCGGGTCGTCGTCGACGCGCTGGTCGCGCATTTCTCGTCGCCGCCCTGGGATGCCGCCTGATCGACCCGCATTTGCCGTCATCTTTCTAAAATGGTCGCCGACTATTTTCGAAAGCCGTGCGGCAATGCTATTGAGCCCTCATGCTATACGTTGAAATCGCCACCGTGGTCGTCCTCATCTGCGTGAACGGCCTTCTGTCGATGTCCGAACTCGCCATCGTCTCATCGCGGCCGGCTCGCCTGAAGGCGATGATCGACCGCAACGTCAAAGGCGCCGGCCGCGCTTTGGCGCTTGGCTCCAATCCCGGCAAATTCCTGTCCTCCGTGCAGATCGGCATCACGCTGGTCGGCGTGCTCTCGGGCGCCTTTTCCGGCGCCACGCTCGGCCAGAGGCTGGCGCAATCCCTGGCTTCGACAGGCGTCCGCGAGAACATCGCCGATCCGCTCGGCGTCGGCATCGTCGTGGCCATCATCACCTATGCCTCGCTGATCATCGGCGAACTGGTGCCCAAGCAGATCGCGCTGCGCGATCCCGAGCGGGTCGCGGTGCGCGCGGCGCCGGCAATGACCATCCTCGCCACCGTCTCGGCCCCTCTAGTCTTCCTGCTCGATATTTCGGGCCGTGCCCTGCTCTGGCTGCTCGGCCAGCACGGCGAAAGCGAGGAAAAGGTCACCGACGAGGAGATCAGGATGCTGGTCGCCGAGGCCGAGCATCACGGTACCATCGAATCCGACGAGCGGCGCATGATCGCCGGCGTCATGCGGCTTGGCGACCGCGCCGTGCGCGCCGTCATGTCGCCGCGCACCGATGTCGACTGGATCAACCTGCAGTCCGATGAAACCACGATCCGCAAGCTTCTGATGGACACCCAGCATTCGCGCCTGCCCGCTGGCGACGGCGGGGTGGACGCCATGATCGGCGTCATCCAGACGCGCGACGTGCTGGCCGCGCTGCTCGGTGGCCGCGCACTCGACCCGCGCAAGTATGTGCGCGCGGCTCCCATCGTGCACGACCAGGCCGATGCGCTCGATGTGCTGCAGAAGCTGAAGGAGAGCGACGTGCCGATGGCGCTGGTGCATGACGAATACGGCCACTTCGAGGGCATCGTCACCCCCGCCGACATCCTGGAAGCCATCACCGGCGTCTTCCGCTCGGACCTCGAGGCCGGCGAGGAAGAAAACGCCGTTCAGCGCGACGACGGCTCATGGCTGCTCGCCGGCTACATGCAGGCCGACGAGATGGCCGAGGTACTGGGCATCGACCTGCCCGAGAACCGCGACTACGAGACCGTCGCCGGCTATGTGCTGTCGCACATGCACCATCTGCCGGCGACCGGCGAATGCGTCGATGCGCAGGGCTGGCGCTTCGAGGTGGTCGACCTCGACGGTCGCCGCATCGACAAGCTGATCGCCACCCGCCTGCCCAGCGGCCACCGCGAGGTGGCGCGCTGACGGTTCAAATGTCCAAGGAGATCTACTGCTCCGCGAAAGCGCGCGCGAATGAATCGAGCATCGGCCGCGCGAGATACTCCAGGAAAGTCCGGTCGCCGGTGCTGATGAACGCCTCGACCGGCGTCCCGGGATAAAGTTGATCGCGCCTCACGCCGGGCGGCAGGTCGGCGGCAATCGTCAGCTTGGCGCGGAAATAGGGTTCACGCGAGGTCTGGTCGATGAGCCGATCCGCCGAAATCCGTGTCACGGTGGCTGAAACCTCTGGCGTGAGCCGCGAATTCAAGGCGGACAATCGCAGTTTCGCCGGCTGACCGACGCGGACCTGATCGATGTCCTTCGGCCGCAGTCTCGCGTCGACGACAAGGCCCGACTCGGTGGGCAGGATCTCCATGATCTTTTCGCCGGGGGCAATCACACTGCCCTTGGAATTGTAGGTCGACGACACCACGATGCCCGCTGCCGGCGCCTTGATGGTGGTTCGCCGCACCACCGCCTCCGCCGCCCTGGTCTGTTCCTCGACGTCGGCCAGATTGGAGCGAACGTCGTCGAGTTTCGTCAGCGCCTCCTCGACGCGTTGCGTGGTCAGGCGCTCGGTCTGCTCCTGGGCTTCGACGATCTGGGTGTTGGCCGTCGCGAGATTGGCCTCCAGCGCCCCGGCCTGTCCGACGAGATCGGCCTCACTGCGCAGTAGCTGGGAGTATTCGGTCCGGTTGGTGAGGCCCCTGTCCAACAAGCTGGTCTTGATGCCGAGCTCTTTCTTGACGACTTCGGCTTGTTGCTGAATGGCCTGTTTCTGGGCCTGCAATCCCGTTACCGACTGCCGGTGCATGGCGACCCGTTGTGCCAGGATCGATTTTTCCGACCGGAACCGGGCGAGCCTGGCGTCGAATTCCTTCTGCTGCTCTCGAATAAGGATTTCGAAATCGTGCTGGAAAGGTGCGGGCGCCGCTTCGGCGATTGGCGCCAGCCTGTCCAACCCATCGCGTTCCGCCTCCAGCCGCGCCGCGCTTGCCCTGAGCGCGATCGACTGTCTCGTCAGCCGGTTGAGCTCGGCCTGCGCGGCCGTTGGATCCAGCACGATCAGATCCTGGCCCAGTTGCACGCGATCGCCTTCATGGACCAGCAACGCCTGGACGATACCGCCCTCGCGATGCTGGATCTGGATATTGCCGCCGGTTGCCGAGATCGTGCCTTGCGTGATCACCGCTCCCGACAAGGGCGCGCTGACGGCCCAATAGCCGAAGCCGCCCACCAGCAGCGCTACGGCGGCATAGCCGGTGAGTGCCACGCGTCCTATGTCGGTGCGAGGCTGGCTGTCCCAGGCGATGCTCTGTGTCGTCATCTTCAGGATCCGAAGCTGCCATGCGCGCGGATCGTCGGGGCGAACGACCCGGTCACCACCGTGCTCTGCTGGACGCCCTTGCCGACGACCGACCGCCGCAGCATCTCGCTGCTTGGGCCGAAGGCTTCGATCATGCCGCCGCGCAAGAGCATCACGCGGTCGCAAGCAGCCGCGATCGAAGGCTGATGGGTGATCACGACGACCGTGACGCCGGCCGTCCGCGCCGCCGAAAGCACCGCCTCGAGCGCGGCCTCGCCGCTGCCGTCGAGATGGGAACTGGGCTCGTCGAGCACCAGGATCCGCGGATTGCCGTAGAAGGCGCGCGCCAGCCCGATACGCTGGCGCTCGCCGCCCGACAGCGCCCTGTCCGACGGGCCGATCATGGTCTGGTAGCCATCGCGCTGCGCCAGGATCAACTCATGCACCTGGGCGCGCCTTGCCGCATCGACGATCGCTCCGTCATCCGCCTCCGGGTCGAAGCGGGCGACGTTTTGCGCGATCGATCCTGGAAAGAGCTCGACCTCCTGCGCTAGGTATCCGACATGCTTTCCGAGCTGGCTCTCGTCCCATGTCCCGATGTCGGCGCCGTCGATCCTGATTGAGCCGCCGGTCGGCTGTGCAGCCCCCACGAGCAACCGCGCCAGCGTCGATTTGCCGGCGCCGCTCGGGCCGACGATGGCCAACGCTTCGCCGGCGCCGATGGCAAAGGTAAGCCGCTTGAGAATGGGCTCCGTGCCGGGTCGGGCATTCGGCGCCATGAAGAAAACGTCCTGCGCGGAAATCGCACCTGCCGGATCGGGCAGGACAAGTTTTCGCGCCTCAGCCGGACGTGCCGCAAGCGCCTTTTCCAGCCGTGTCCACGCCCGCTGGGCGTCGGCGATCTGGCGCCAGGCGCCGATCAGCTGGTCGAGCGGCTGCAGCGCGCGCGACGACACCAGCGACGAGGCGAAGATCATGCCGGCCGTCATCTGCCCCTGAAGCACCAGCCATGCGCCGGCGCCGAGGATCGCCAGCTGCAGCATCATGCGCAACGCCCGCGAGGCGCCGCTGAAGATCGCATTGGCGCTCGAGGAACGGTCATGGAAGGTGAGCGCAGCCGCTACGTGCCGTCCCCAGACCTGCGCGGCGTTCTCCACCATGCCCATGGCGCGCAGCGTCTCCGCATTGCGGGCGAAGGCCTGTTCCGCCTGGCTGGCCAAGGCCGACCACTCCGTGGACAAGGCGTCGTTCCTGCCGATGGCAAGCTGGTTGGCCACGACCAGGAAAAGCAGAACCACCGCGCCGGCGACCGTCACCCAGAACAGCAGCGGATGGATGAGATAGAGCAAGGCGAGGAAGACAGGCGCGAAGGGCAGGTCGAACAGCACCGCCACGCCGCGCGACCTGATGAAGGCGCAGACCGAGGCGAGGTCGCGCAGCGGCGACAGACCGGCATA
The DNA here is from genome assembly GCF_020164795.1 of Mesorhizobium sp. ES1-3. Lineage (NCBI taxonomy): Bacteria > Pseudomonadati > Pseudomonadota > Alphaproteobacteria > Hyphomicrobiales > Phyllobacteriaceae > Mesorhizobium > Mesorhizobium sp. ES1-3. The sequence goes on along the minus strand of NZ_JAIUGW010000015.1, from coordinate 141,166 downwards.
TTTTGCGCCGAGCGAAATGGCGAAGGTGCTGGCACCCAGCTTGCGGTCGACCGTCGCCGCGACGCGCTGCGTGTAGACGGCGCGGATCGCATCCAGCAGCCCGAGGAAGGCGAGCGCGAGAACCGCGATGCCCGAAAGATAGACGAGCGTCTCGACGCTGGAGGACGGCAGCACACGGTCATAGACCTGCAGCAGGTAGAGCGGGATCACCAGCAGCAGGATGTTGATCAGCAACGAGAAGACGCCGACATCGGCGATGGCGCGCATGAAGACCGGACGCAGGCCCGACGGTCCAGTCATTTCCGCTTTCCCCACCGCTGCATGACCCCGGGACCTTACGCGTGGCCTCCGAATTCCGAGCCGTTGTGCAGCGTGCTGCTGGCGATGCTGTGCGTGGCGCTGCTGCTGGTGATGTGCAGAGCGCTCGCCGGCGCGTTGTCCAACGTATAGGCGCGGATGTAGTCGATCTTCATCTCGGCTGGCGTCGCCAGATGATCGGGCGGAGAGCCGGCGAAACCGCCGACCGCGAGATTGACCAGCATGTACATGGGCTTGTTCATGTCGGATGGCGTCGCCGCTTCCGCGACCTGAACACCATCATAAGTCCAGACGAGCTTCTCCGGCGTCCACAGCACGCCATAGGTGTGGAAGCCGGCGGTGTCCATGGTATTCACCGTCGACGTCACCTTGGTGTGCGTTCCCGTTTCATTTGAGTGCGCCGTCATGATCAACGAGTTCGGGTCCTGTCCGCGCGTCTCCACCACATCCAGTTCCGGCGGCCACGAGCCGTCTTCCGGCAGCAGCCAGAAGGCTGGCCAGGCGCCGGCGTTCTCGGGCAGGTCGGCCCGCATTTCGAAATAGCCATAGGTCTGCGAGAACGAGTCATGCGTCGTCAGGACGCCGGACGTGTATTCGTAATTGTTGATGAGAGGCTTGATGTCTGCCGGCGCCTGAGCCGCGGTGATGGTGAGCACGCCGTTATCGACGCTGAACGGGTGGACCGAACTCGTCGGTGCGTAATTGGCGTTGATGTACCACTGCAATTCGGCATTGTCGCTCAAAGTGCTGCCGTTCGGCGCTCCCCATGAGAAATTGGTGTCCCACGTGCCGCCCTGGGCATTGTGAAGATTGAGCGTGTTGAAATCGTCGCTGAAGGACAGCTTCATTGCGGACATGTCGATCGGCAATTCGAACTGGCCGGGCTGCAGCTTGTCGACGGTCGTGTCCTTGAACTCGAGGATCTCGCCGGATCCCAGGTTCAACAACACGTTCGATCCCGCCTGGACCATGTTCGAGTGGATGGCGTCGAACGAAGTGAACCCATAGCCATTGAGGCGTACGGTATCGGTGGCGGCAAAATTCGCGATCAGATCGCTTCCGTCGCCTTTCGAGACGATGAACGTGTCGTAACCGCCACCGCCGTCGATCAGCACATCGTTTCCCGCGCCGCCGTCCAGCGTCTGGTGCCCGGCCTTGGCGGTGATGATGTTGTCAAACCCATTTCCGAAGGCGTAGTTATTGGGGTTTGTGACGATGAGGTTCTCGACATTGTCGGGGAGCTTGTAGTTCATCCATGTGCTGATCGTGTCGATGCCTGCCCCGGCGGCCTCGGCAACCTTGTTGCCCGCCCCATAGAGGTAATAGATGTCATCGCCCGTGCCACCATGCATCGTGACGTTGACATTGCCTGCTCCGTAGAGCGAGTCGTTTCCCGCACTGCCGTACAAGTCCGGGCCGGCCCCTGGCGCCGAGAACCAATGGTTGGAGGCGCCGCTATAGGGAAGAGGAACACCCACGGCGTTGACGAAGAAGCTCATCGGACAAATCCTCCTCGTGATGCCTGGCCAGCTTGTGTCGTTCGATTCCAGGCGACCGCACCCGGACCAACGTTGCCATGCGAGATATCGTTCCAGGAACTTGCCATATAGTCTGCCATTGCATCGATCATTCGGTGACATTCTCTGAGCGGATAGCACAACAGACCAACAATTGGTCGATAGATCGTAATCAGGCGGGCGAAATATTTAATAAAAATTTCACGATACCGGCCGATCTACTTGCGGTCATGCCTGTTTCAGGTCACCCGGAGCGCTCTCTGCTGTCTGGCTAGGCCGTGCAATTGCCGCTCCGGGAAATAACGCGTTGCCGCACCGGCTGACGATTGAGATGGTCGACCTCGACAAACTGATCGCCACCCGCCAGCCCAGCGGCCACCGCGAAGTGATGCGCTGACTGTCGTAGTGTGCGACCTGCCCTCAGACAGCGGCCTCGATCGGCTCGGCAAGCCTGGGATTTGAACGCGCCGCGATCAGGCAACTGGCCACGATAAGGCCGGCTCCCGCCAGCGTGGTCCAGGTCACCGCCTCGTCGAAAAAGAGGAAGCCAAGCGTGATCGCCCAGATGAAGGCCGAGTACTCCGTCGGGATCAGATATTGCGCTTCGGCCCGCGCGTAAGCCCAGCTCATCAGGAACTGGCCGGCGAGCGACAGCGCCGTCACCCCGGCGAGCGGAAGCCAGAGTTCTCGAGGCAGGGCAACGGCGAGCCAAGGTGCCGCGAGACCGACGATGGCCGCCACGCAAAGATTCTGGAACAGCATGATCTCGATCGGCTTGGCCACCAGTGCCTGCTGCCGCGCAAGGATCAGATTGTAGGCGTAGAACACCGTCGATACCAGCACCGCCGCTGTGCCGAGCAAGGCATCCCTGGCATGGTTCGCCTGCCCGAACTGGCCGCCCACGATGATTGCGACGCCCGCTATGCCGGCCAATGAAGCCCAGATCGCCCGCCGCTGTATTCTTTCGCCGAGCAGCAGCGCGGCCAGCAGCAGGGCAAACAGCGGCGCGACGAAGCTGAGCCCGATCGCCTCGGCCAGCGGCAGCCTGGCGAGCCCCCAGAAGAAGGACAGCAAGACGACGCCGACGACCGCGGCGCGCAGCGCATGCAGCCTGAGCACGGAAGGCGTGGGCAGCCTGCGTGGCCCAATCGACCAGCCAGTAGCCGCGACCACGGTCGCCAGCATGCTGCGCCACAGCACCGTGTTGTAGACGCCGACCGCGATGACCAGCACCTTCATGGCCGCGTCCATCCCCGACAGCAGGAAGATGCCGAGCGCGCAGACAAGCACCGGGACCATGGGAGAAACGACGCCTGCCAGGCTGGATGACTTCACGAGGCCCCCTCATGTGGTGGATCGCAGCCGGATATATCAGGACCAATCGGCGGGGCCAGATGGCAGCCCAGCCGATATGGCGGTCCACATTGCTGCTGTGATCTGGGACCTGAACTTTTTTGCCACGCCTGTCGATTCCGCCATTGCCCGTTCGTCATATGATTGAACCAACCCAACCAAGGAGAAGACCATGCGGTTCATGATGCTGATGATCCCCGGCGGCTACGCGGACGCCGCACCCGATGTCATGCCCAGCGCGGAGGCGGTGGAAGGGATGATGAAGTACAATCACGAACTGAAGAAAGCCGGCGTGCTTCTGGCGCTCGACGGCCTGCATCCGCCGTCCGCCGGGGCGCGGGTCAGCTACAAGGGCGGCAAGCCTGTGGTCGTCGACGGCCCCTTCGCCGAGGTCAAGGAAGTGCTGGGCGGCTATTGGGTGATCGACGTGCGCTCGCGCGATGAGGCCATCGAATGGGCCCGTCGCTGCCCCGCCGGCGAGAACGACGTGATCGAAATCCGCCAAGTCTTTGAAATGAGCGAATTTCCCGAGGACGTTCAGAAGGTGGCGGAAGGTTTTGGCGAGCTGAAGGGTTGACCGCCAACGCAACCATCGAGGCCGTCTGGCGGATCGAGCAGCCGAAGCTCACCGCCAGATTGGCGCGCACCCTCAGGGATGTCGGGCTGGCCGAGGAAATCGCGCAGGACGCCTTCCTGCTGGCGCTGGAGCGCTGGCCTCGCGACGGCATCCCGCGCAACCCGGCCGCCTGGTTGACGCAGGTCGCCAGGAACCGCGCGCTCGACCGGCTGCGCCGCACCACCATGATCGACGGCAAGCATCGCGAACTCGCCATCGACCTCGCCGAACTGGAGCGCGAGATGCCCGACATCGGGGCGGCGCGCGACGAGGATATCGACGACGACCTCCTGCGGCTGATCTTCACCGCTTGCCATCCCGTCTTGCCCGCCGAGCAGCGCGCCGCACTGGCCTTGCGGCTCTTGGGCGGGCTGTCGACGCCGCAGATCGCCCGCGCCTTCCTGGTGCCCGAAGCCACAGCGGCCCAGCGCATCGTGCGCGCCAAGCGAACCCTTCGCGATGCCGCCATCCCGTGCGAGACGCCACGCGCGGAAGAGCGGCGCGACCGCCTCGCCGCCGTGCTGGAGGTGGTTTACCTCATCTTCAACGAGGGCTATGTGGCCACCACTGGACCGGACTGGTTGCGCACCGATCTATGCGCCGAGGCGCTGCGCCTCGGCCGCTCATTGGCGGCGCTGATGCCTGACGAGCCCGAGGTGCGGGGGCTGGTGTCGCTGATGGAGTTCAACGCCTCGCGCTTCGCGGCCCGCACCGGCGCAACGGGCGACCCGATCCTGCTGCTCGACCAGGACCGCGGCCGGTGGAACTGGTCGCTCATCCGGAGCGGCCTCGACGGCCTGAATCGCGCCATGGCCCTGACATCAGCGCCCGGCCCCTATCTGCTGCAGGCGATGATCGCGGCCTGCCATGCCCGCGCGGTCACCGCCGCCGACACTGACTGGATCGCGATATCGGCCTACTATCAGGCGCTTGCGCTCTCGGCCCCCTCGCCGATCGTCGAGATCAACCGCGCCGTCGCGGTCGGCATGGCGTTCGGCCCGGCGCAAGGCCTCGCCATCGTCGAGGCGCTGAAGGACGAGCCGCGCCTGAAGGACTCGCATCTCCTGCCCACGGTGCGCGGCGATCTCCTGGAGAAGCTCGGCCATCGGGCGGAAGCCAGCGCCGCGTTCCGCCAGGCCGCCCAATTGACCGGCAATGACAGGGAACGCGCCCTGCTGCTCGCCCGCGCCACGGCAGCCGCCGATCGCGACCTTTAGCTGGCCGTTCGCCGCCGCGCCAAGCGGTTTGGTAGGCGTGGCGTTTCAAGCTAACTTTCAGGCGCGCCGCAACTTCTTCGCAAGAACCCCGACGAAAAAAGGGCGGCGCAAGCGCCGCCCCGTATCCATGGGAGGACAATCCGATCCGGCGGATCAGGCCGCCTGGGCTTCCCCGGCGACGGCATCGGCGGCACGAGCGGCCTTCAGGACCTTGGCCCACCAGGCGACGTCGTTGACCAGCGCGGTGGCGGCCTGGTTCAGATGCTCGAGCTCCTCGAGCTTCTTCTCGCCCTGACGGACGGCGAGGAAATCGCCCCAGGCGATATGGACGGCGGACTTGACCGGCGCCATCTGCAATTCGACGGCGTGGAGACGAAGCTGTTCGACGGCGCGCGAGCCACCGACACTGCCATAGCCGACGAAGCCGGCCGGCTTCTTGTTCCACTCATTGGCGGCGTAGTCGATGGCGTTCTTCAGCACCGCCGTCGGGCCGTGATTGTATTCGGCGGCGGTGAAGATGAAGCCGTCGAATCCGGCGACCTTCTTCTGCCAGCGCTGTGCGACTTCGTTCTGCGACGGCGCCCAGGCGGAAGACGCGACCTCATCGAAGAAGGGCAGCGGAAAGTCGCGCAGGTCGACGATTTCGACATCGATATCGGCATGTGCCTTGGCGATCTTGGCGATCCACTGCGTCGGCACGTCGGCGAAGCGGGCGGCGCGCGTCGAACCGATGACAATGGCGATTTTGGGCTTGGACATAAGGGGCTCTCCTTGCGGGAATTTTTGGTATCGTTTGGATACCGGCGCTATATGTGATACTGACAAACTGGCACGCAAGGAGGCACGTTTTTGTTACTGAGTCACCCGCACAACACCGAGGACTGCCGGGCCGTGTCGGAGATCCTGCAGCGCGTCGGCGACAAATGGACCGTGCTCGTGGTCGGCAAGCTTGGCGGTGGACCGCTGCGTTTCAACGAGCTGCGCGCGGCTGTCGGCGGCATCTCGCAGAAGATGCTGACCACCACCTTGCGCGGCCTGGAGCGCGACGGTTTCGTCACCCGCAAGGTGTTTCCAACCATCCCGCCACGCGTCGATTACGAGCTGACCGAGCTCGGCCACGAGTTGCTGGTCCCGGTCGGCGCGCTTGGGGATTGGGCACGCAAGAACACCCAGCGCGTCCAGTCGGCGCGCGCCAGATTTGACGAGATGCAAGCCTGAAGCCCTTGCGCGGCAAGGGCTTCGGAAGTCGCGCTGAGCGGCGCTTCATGTTTGCAGGCGAAGTCATGAACGAGAGGTCTTGGTTCGCCGAAGAGATCTGGGAATCTTGTGCATGGCGCTCGAGGTGAGCTCACCCCGCCGCTACGGTGACCGCGTTCCAAAGGCAGCAGGTCAGGCTCTTCGCGCCATGGCCCCGCAAGGCGTCGGGCTGCCGATCGTGCACGTCGGTGTCGGCTCCTTCACACCAGCCGTGTCATGCACACAGGCGGTGCGCCCAAGGTCCTGTTTGACTTCGGCATAAGCGGTTATGCGAGCAGGCAGGCGAGCGCGGCGAGAGCCGCCGCAAGCCAGCCGTTCAATAGGTGTTGACGCATTGTCTTCCTCCGACGCCCGCAGAATTGGCCGTGGAGGCAACGGCAGGATGTCGCTGAACGCATCACCCCGCTCGGGCGATGTTACAAATGTCCGGGGTTGGCGGAATCAGCTCTCGGCCGGAACGGCCTTCGGCTTGCCCTCACCGTCCAGCGCCACCATGATGAAATCGGCGTGCGTGACCTTTTCCATCAGGTCGGAGAGATAACGTTGTGCCCAGGCCTCGACCTTGAGCGTCATTGAGGTGCGGCCGACGCGTTCGACATGGGTGTAGATGCACAGCGTGTCGCCGATCTTCATCGGCTTGGCGAAGGACATCTCCTTGACCGCCGCCGTCACCACCCTGCCCCTGGCGCGCTCCGCGGCGCGGATGCCGCAGGCAAGGTCCATCTGCGCCATCACCCAGCCGCCGAAAATGTCGCCGGCGGCATTGGCGTCCGAAGGCATGGCCAGCGTGCGCAGCGTCAGGTCTCCGATCGGCCGTCCGTCCGCGTATTGCACCATGGGCCGAATCCTTGTGAGGTGATGATCATAGATCCCGTATCGCCGCTGCAGGAACAGGTCAACGCGCCGCAGTTTCCTCGCGTCCATGGGGTCATTGGCTAACCTTGGCATTCGCCGAGTTGCGCGTGATTTTCAGCGGCTTCGGGTTTGGAACGGGCTTCCCCCACTCCGTCGCTGCTTCGCAGCGCCACCTCTCCCCCCTCCGGAGGGAGAGGAAGGGAGCCAGGCAGGGCAAGGCTAGCGCCCTTCCTCTCCCCCGTCGAACGGGGGAGAGGTGGCGCTGCGAAGCGGCGACGGAGTGGGGGTCGACCGCACGACGTAAGACCAGGCGCTAGCCGAGAGGCGCACCTCTCAAAAATAACCTGCAAGGTTCGAACGGATGCGGTCGAGAACGGTCTCCCCGGCAAGGTCCGGCACAAATACCTTGCCGGTGATCGCCTCGTAAGCCTGGGCATAGACGCGCGAGGCCTGTTCGACGATCTCGTCCGGAATCCTCGGGATCGGGTCCTTGTAGGGATCGCAGCGCGCCGTCACCCATGAGCGGATGAAATCCTTGTCGAAGCTCTCCGGCCGCGTACCATCAGCCAGCGCCTGTTCGTAGCTCGCCGCGATCCAGTAGCGGCTGCTGTCGGGCGTGTGGATTTCATCGGCTAGAATGATCGTCCCGTCCTTGTCGGTGCCGAATTCGTATTTCGTATCGGCGAGGATCAGGCCGCGCTCTGCGGCGCGCGCCTGGCCGCGGGCGAAGAGCCGCAGGGCGTAATCGGAGACGGTCTCCCATTGCGCCGGCGTAAGCAGGCCCTGCTCCAGGATCTCGGCCCTGGACAGCGGCTCGTCATGGCCGCCCTCCGCGGCCTTGCTGGTCGGCGTGATGACCGGCTCGGCCAGCTTCTCGTTGTCGCGCAGCCCGTCCGGCACGCGCATCCCGTACATCTCCCGCTCTCCGCGCCGGTAGCGGGTCAGGATCGAGGTGCTGGTGGTCCCGGCCAGATAGCCGCGCACGACGATCTCGACCGGCAGGATGTCGAGCCTCGTGCCGACGACGACGTTGGGATCGGGATATTCCCGCACATGGTTCGGACAGATATCGGCCGTTTCCTCGAACCAGTACCGCGCCGTCTGGGTCAGGATTTCTCCCTTGAACGGGATCGAGGTCAAGATGATGTCGAAGGCGCTGAGACGGTCGGTCGCGATGATGATGCGCCTGCCGTCGGCCAGGTCGTAATTCTCGCGGACCTTGCCTTTGTAATAGCCCGGCAGTTCGGGAATGAAAGCATCCGACAGGACACGCATGGGCTCTCCTGCCTTTGCGCAGAGTGGCGATGCCCTCGCATAGTCCGTCGACCCCATGCATATCAAGCGCGATTGTCGGTATTCCCCGCGACGTAGCTGGATATACCAGTCGCTTTTTTCACAACCGATGCCGGAAGGCGCGGCGACGCGGCGGGCCCGCCGCGCCTAGGTTGGTGCCACATTCAGGAGCCACCGACGTCCACCATGCAGACCTACGATTTCATCATTGTCGGCTCCGGCTCGGCCGGCTCGGTTCTGGCCGACAAATTGTCGGCCTCGGGCCGCTTCTCGGTCCTGGTGCTGGAGGCAGGGGGCAGCGACCGCCGCTTTTACGTGCAGATGCCGCTCGGCTACGGCAAGACCTTCTTCGATCCCACCGTCAATTGGAACTACAAGACCGAGCCGGACCCCGGCCTCGGCGGCAATGTCGACCACTGGCCGCGCGGCAAGCTGCTCGGCGGGTCGAGTTCGATCAACGCCATGGTCTGGATCAGAGGCGCGCGCGAGGATTTCGACGACTGGCGCGCCGCCGGCAATCCCGGCTGGGGCTATGACGACCTGCTGCCGGCCTTCAAGGCACTCGAGGATAATGAGGCCGGCGCCGACCAATGGCGCGGCACCGGCGGCCCGCTGCACATCAGCGACACAACTGATGCAGTCCACCCGCTGACCAAACGCTATCTCGCCGCCGGCCAGCAGGCCGGGCTGCCGCTCAATCCCGATTTCAACGGCGCTGCCCAGCAGGGCGTCGGCATCTACCAGATCTCGACCAAAAACGGCCGTCGCATGTCGACGGCACGCGCCTTCCTGCGCCCGGCGATGAAGCGCGCCAATGTCCGCGTCGAGACCAACGCGCTGGCCAGCCGCATCCTGTTCGAAGGCAAGCGCGCGGTCGGCGTCGAGTATCTGCAGAACGGTCAGACGAAAACGGCCCGCGCCGGCCGCGAGGTGATCCTGTCCTCGGGCTCGATCAACTCGCCGCAGCTCATGCAGCTCTCCGGCGTCGGCCCTGCTGCATTGCTCAAAGGATTGGGCATCCCGGTGGCTCATGCCAACGAGAATGTCGGCGCCAATCTGCAGGACCACGTCGGCATCAACTACACCTTCAAGGGCAAGCTGCCGACGCTCAACCAGATCCTGCGCCCGTGGTGGGGCAAGCTTTTGGTCGGCATGCAGTATATCCTGACCCGCTCCGGCCCGCTGTCGCTGTCGATGAACCATGGAGGCGGCTTCTTCCGCACCGACCCGGCCTTCTCGCGGCCCAACATGCAGCTTTATTTCCAGGCCTTCTCGACCCTCATCCCGAAGAATGGCGAGCGTCCGATCCTGACGCCGGATCCGTGGCCCGGTTTCTCCATCGGCCTCTCCAACTGCCGGCCATCGAGCCGCGGCGAGATCATGATCCGCTCCAGCAATCCGCTGGATTATCCCAAGATCGTCGCCAACGCCTACTCGACCAACGCCGATGTCGACGAGATGCTGGCGGCGGTGAAATTCGTGCGCAAGATCGCCTCGATGCCGGCCATGGCCGAGATCATCGCCGAAGAGGTGTTGCCTGGCCCGTCGATCCAATCCGACGCCGACCTGATCACCGATTTCAGGAAGCGCTCCGGTACCGTCTATCACCCGGTTTCGACCTGCCGCATGGGCCCCGATCCCTCGCGTTCCGTCGTCGATCCGCGTCTCAAGGTCCACGGGCTCGAAGGCTTGCGCGTCATCGACGCCTCGATCTTTCCCGACAACATCACCGGCAACACCAACGCCGCCTCGGTCATGACCGGGTGGAAGGGCGCCGAACTGGTTCTGGAGGACCATAAATGAAGATCACCGACGTCAAGACCTGGGTTGTCGGCAATCCGCCGCCCGGCATCGGCGGCAAGTATTTCATCTTCGTCAAGCTCACCACCGATGGCGGTGTGGTCGGTTATGGCGAGGCCTACAACGCTACCTTCTCCGCCCACATCACGGCGAAGATGATCGAGGACATGGCCGAGCGATACCTCGTCGGCCGCGATCCGCATGACATCGAAAATTTCTTCCGCCGCGCCTATTCTTCCGGCTTCACCCAGCGCCCCGACGTTTCCGGCATGGGTTGTTTTTCCGCACTCGAAATGGCCTGCTGGGACATCGTCGGCAAGGAGGCCAACAAGCCGGTCTACAAACTGCTCGGCGGCCAGGTGCACGAGACGCTGCGCTCCTACACCTATCTTTATCCGCACACCGGCAGTGTCCATTCGGAGGACGCGCCGGACGGAAGGAACGTCTACAACGATCCGGAGATGGCCGCGGCCTGCGCGCTCGAATATGTCGAGCAGGGGTTCAACGCCGTCAAGCTCGACCCGGCCGGCCCCTACACCGCCTTCGACGGCCACCAGCCCCGCCTCGTCGACATCGATGTCTCGACCCGCATGATCAAGGCAATCCGCGAGGCGGTCGGCACCCGCGCCGACATCCTCTTCGGCACGCACGGCCAGTTCACCGCATCGGGCGCGCTGCGCCTGGCGCGCGCCATCGAACCCTATGATCCCCTGTGGTTCGAGGAGCCGGTGCCGCCTGACATGCCCGAAGTGATGGCGCAGGTGGCGCGTGCGACTTCGATCCCGATCGCCACCGGAGAGCGGCTGACGACGAAATCCGAATTCGCCCGCGTCATCGAGAACCGCGCCGCGACCATACTGCAGCCGGACCTCGGCCGCTCCGGCGGCATTCTGGAGACCAAGAAGATCGCCGCCATGGCCGAGGCCTATCACATCCAGGTCGCGCCGCATTGCTATTGCGGGCCGATCGTCGGTGCCGCCAATATCCAGCTCGCGGTGACGCTGCCGAACTTCCTCATCCTGGAATCGCTGAAGCAGTGGGACGGTTTCCACGCCACGCTCCTGAAGAAGAAGATCGAATGGCAGGACGGCAATGTCATCCCGTCGAAGGAGCCGGGTCTCGGCGTCGAGCTCAACGAGGCTGTCTGCGACGCGCACCCCTACACCGGCAAGGACCTGCATCTGCAAATGATGCAGACGCCGCTGATGCCGTGAGCGAAAGCTACGCCTTCATCGGCCTTGGCCATCTCGGCGGCAACCTTGCCGCCAGCCTGATCCGCAACGGCTTTGCCGTCACCGTTGTCGACCGCGACCCCGCCGCCGTCGAGCGCCTCGTCGCGCTCGGCGCCACGGCCGCCAACAGCCCGGCCGAGGCAGCCGCCCGCGCCGGCAATGCCATAAGCTGCCTGCCCTCACCAAAAGTCAGCGAAGCGGTGCTGGCTGGCCCGGGCGGGCTGCTGGAAGGTCTCTCCAAGGGCGGCACCTGGATCGAGATGTCGACCAACGGCCGCGACGAGATTTTGCGGCTTGCCGCCCTCGCCTCGGTCCAAGGCATCGAGACATTGGAATGCCCGGTCACCGGCGGCGTGCATCTGGCGGCGGTTGGCAAAATCACCGCGTTGGTCGGCGGCGATGCGGCCCTCTACGAGCGCCACCGCCCGGCGATCGACGCGATGTGCGCGAAGTCGTTCCTGATGGGTCCGATCGGCTCGGCGGCGGTGATCAAGGTCATCACCAACATGTTGGCCTTCATCCATCTCGTCGCCGCCGGCGAGGCGCTGATGCTGGCCAAGCAAGGTGGCCTCGACCTTGCGCAGAGCTACCACGCCATCGTTGCTTCTTCCGGCAACAGCTTCGTCCACGAGACCGAAAGCCAGTTGGTGCTGAACGGCTCCTACGACATCGGCTTCACCATGGACCTGGCATTGAAGGACCTAGGCTTCGCACTCGCCATGGCCGAACAATCCGGCGTCCCGCTCGATCTGGCATCGCGCGTCAACGCTATCTTCGAGCAGGGCAAGGCCGCGTATGGCGGCGGCGCCTGGTCGACCCAGATCGTCAAGCTGCTGGAGGATACAGTCGGCACCGATCTGCGCGCGCCGGGCTTTCCGGCCAAGTTGGAAATCTGAGCATCATGAGCCAGCACATGAAATCAACGCGTTGGGCAAGAATCTAGACTCATAGCCGCAATAACTTGAATCAGAGCTGCAACATCACGACTGGTTTCCTGAACGAGAGTTTCGATCGGATCGCATACCTCGGCGATTGACGGAAACACCCTTCCCTTCGTCATCCTCGGGCTTGACTCGAGGATCCATGCCGTAACATCAAGGCGTTGCAATGGTGCTGTTCCGGCCAAGGTCGCGGCATGGATCCCAGGGTCTGCGCGACGGAGCTTCGCTCCTGCTTCGCGCAGGGATGACGACGTTGTGGGACGCTGTCCCCGGCAACATCTCGCTTCAATATCTCAGCGTCAATGCCCCGGGCAGGATCTCGAAGGTCGCCGGTATGCGTCCCGGCGACTCGCCGTCTATGTCGACCAGCGCGCCGTTCTTCTCCACATCGCCGAGCGGTTCGACCACCACTTTCCTGCCGCGCAGGATGGTGATGGCGGGATGGTCGCGGTGCCTGCCGCCATAGAGCAGCCTGATATCCCAGATCAGCTTCAGCTTGCCGGCCGCGCGCAGGATGACGATGTCGAACTGTCCGTCGGTCAGTTCCGCATCGGGCGCGATCATCATGCCGCCGCCGAAGAATTTGCCGTTGGCCACCGCCACCAGCGCCATGCGCGCCTCGACCGGGTCGCCGTCGTCGACGGTGATCCGCACGTGCTGGAACCGGTAGCGGATGAACTCGACCACGGTGCGCCACAGGAACAGCGCCTTGGCCGACATCCTGCCCTTGCGCTTGTCGGCATTGACGGCGCGGTCGGTGGCGCCCGACAGGCCAAGGCTGGCGATATTGATGAAGTGGCGGCTGGCCAGCGCGCCATGCTCGTCGATGTAGCAGATACGGCCGGCATCGACCGCCCTTGCCTTGGCTTCGGCCATCCGTTTCAGCGTCGCGTCGATCGCCGTCGGCAGGCCGAGGCCGCGCGCGAAATCGATGCCGGCGCCGCAAGGCAGCAGGCCGAGTTCGGTCGTCCTGCCGCCCTCCTCGCGAGCCTGCAGCAAGCCGTCGGCCACTTCGCTCGCCGTGCCGTCGCCACCGGCCGCGATCACCAGGTCGAAACCGTTTGCCGCGAGATCGAGCGCCAGCCGCTCGGCGTCGCCCTCGGCCTGTGTCTCGCGCAGTTCGAAATCGCCGAAGTGCTTTTTCAGCGCTGCGGCGACATCGGGCCAATGCCGTTTCAGCCGGCCGCCACCGGCAATCGGATTGAGCACCACCCCGACCTTCACTATGCATCCTCCCCCGGAAGGCGCCGGACATGCCGCGCCCAAATCTTTTGCCGGTATTGAAACCCGCGCCTATCGGCAGGGCAAGGGGCACCGTCGGTTCGTTCGCCGAAAAAGCGGGGCAGGCTGTGTAACGCGTTCGCGCCTGAATTTCCTTGGCTTCTGGCATCGGTCCCCGATAATCCCGCTATCCACAGGGGCGCGGCCATTCACCAAACCCCTTACCCGGCGTAAGTTCAACCCATCTCAGGCGGCTACCGATCATCAAGCCGAAAGGCGAAGTGAAAGGCGGATTTCCTGAGGCCCGTACGGCCCGGAGCGAAAGCAGGCTTGCCTGTTCGAGGGACGGAAGCCGAGACCTACGGGGCCGCGGAAAGCGTGCCAACGCCGACGGCGGACCGATGCTGCCATGAAGGACGGCAAAAACCTTCGATGGCGCGCAGGGCAAAGCCCGCAAGGGCCAAGACCGGCGTGGTCTGGAACGGATGCTGCCTTCGGGCGGCCTCTGGCAGGACCGTCAAAATCAAGGCCGGCATGGCGCGACGACTTTACGGAAGTTGCTGCCGCGACCGTGTCCTGATCTGACAGGGAGGCGCTGGGAGAAATCCCGGCGCCGACTGTCTTTGGGCTCTCCAACACAATTGTTACGGTGTTTCTGGTTAGGGCTGCAACCGGCGGCAAAATCAGCTAACGTTCGGCGTCAATTGAAGGGGGATACTTCATGACGCTGATCCAGAAGCTTGCCGTCGCTTATGCGTTCCTGTTCTTCGCGGTCGTCGCCATCGGCTACATTCCGGCCTTCAACGATGCCGACGGCAATCTGTTCGGCCTGTTCTCGCTGCAATGGTATGACGACCTGCTGCATGCCTTTTCCGGCGTCTGGGCGCTGGCCGCAGCCTTCATCTCGCATCGCCAGGCGGTGTTCTATTTCAAGCTGTTCGGCTCGGTCTATCTGTTCGACGGCGTGCTCGGGCTGATCACCGGCTCCGGCTGTCTCGATGCCGGCATCTTCATCAACGGCTTCCGCTCTCTCAGCGACATCGAATTCCCCACCCGATTCTTCGCCAACCTGCCGCACATCGTCATCGGCGGCATCGCCGTCTATATCGGGTTCTGGCTGTCGAAGCGCATATACGACCACTTCGCCACGGCCTGAGCGGCCATGTTCCTGTTCCGCTTGATAAAGCGCATCATCAAGGCGATCCTCTGGCTGATCGTCATCGTCATCCTGATCCCGATCGCCGGGCTCGCCTATGGCTTCCTGACCACGCCGTCGCTCGACAAGTCGCCTTTGCCCGGCATTGCCGACGGCGCGCCGCCCAAGGCGCTGGCCGACAAGGTGCGCGCCGAGATCCCCGGCTACCAGCGGCCGGAGGAATCGACCTTCCTCACCTATCCGGAATGGGCGATCGTCTACGCCGCGCGCGAATATGCCGGTTTCGTCGCCAAGGACCAGCCGAGCGGCTTCCCCTATTGGTCCTATGTCGGCCGCTTCTGGCAGGATTACGCCACGGTGATCCGCGCCAGTTCCGCCTACAAGTTCAACTATGCCAACCACCAGATGCTGGTCATCATCGGCACCAGCCATTCGATCGAGCATATATTGCAATGGGCCTATGAAAACACGGTCGGCCGCATCACCGAGGCGGCATCGGGCAAGCGCACCGCCGCCGACATCTACCAGGCCAAGGTGGCGGCGGATTATGCCGGCTTCCTCGACCAGGTGCCGTGGTATCAGTTCCCCTATGCGCAAAAGCGCGCCGGGCTGTTTGCCGTGCAGCCGGCGCCTGGTGACAGCTCCGTCCGCACCAGCGAACGCAAGCTCGCCTTCGGTCTCGCCGACACCATCAAGCAAGGCTATGCGGACCTGATCAAAAAGGCGCTTGCCGCGACCTCCGACCCCGCCTTCCTCGATGTCCATGTCTGGGCCAAGGGGCCGGTCGGCGAGGCCACCCGCAACGAGCCCGATACCTTGCTGGAACGCGACTACGGCACTGACGGCACCGTCTTCGTCACGAAGCGCTACCAGGTCTTCACCGACATGATCCCGCGCCTGATCGACAAGGGCGTCTCCTTCGTCGAGATCGGCGGCAATGACGAGATCATGGTCACGGTGCTGTCGACCGATTCGATCGCCGTCCCCGAGGGCATGCGCATCCTGTTCAGCTATCCGCTCCCCGCGGATCCCTCGACGCGCCGCACCGGAATGGTCGTGGCCGTGCGCAAGCTGCATCTGGTGCTGCCGTCGCTGATGAAGGCCGGCGCCAGGCTCGAACATGTCTACGATTATTGAGGCATTTCGGTCACGCCCGGAGGAAACACGCGCCGCCACGCACATTCCATGGTCGAAGCCAAATTCCCGCCTTGTTCACACGCAATGGAGAATTGCATGTCGCCTAAGCGCGACATGCGCCTGACTGGGCTGCCGGGGGGCATCTCGAAGGGACGAGACCGTGATCAAGACCGCCCTTGTCGCCATGACCATCGTCGGCTGCGACTGCGACGCCAAGCTCTGCGAATATATCGGCGAGACACCGGCCAAGTGGTCGACCATCGCCGATTGCGAAGCGGCGATGAAAAGCCAGATCCTGCACGAGCGCAACTTCAATTATCCGCTCGTGTCCGGCATCTGCCGCGCGAAGGGCTCGGCGTCCTCCTCGCACCTGGCCGCGATCGCGTCGGGTCCGGAACTGAAGCCCGCCAGCCGAACCGTCAGAACGGAAAGCCCGCTGCCGCCTGAACTCAGCCATCGGCCGAGCGTCCCGGTCGGATCGCCGACGACGGCCCTGGACGCGGCCGCTGCCCGGCCCGTCGCCTATGAACAGGTGGTGGATGGCGGCACCGGCGTGCTCTATCGCACGAAGAACGGCTACGCCGTCGTCAAGACCGATCTCGGCCGCGCCGTCTCGGCAACCGCCGACGCGGCAAAGCGCTCGGTGAACTGGCTGGCCGGCCTGGTGCCGAGCAAGCTGTAGGTCTCGTCTACATCTTCAGCTTCAGGCTCTGCCAGAACTTGTCGATCAGCGGCTTCTCGTTCGCCGCATCCTCGCCCGCGACGCGCGTGATGAACAGCAGCCCCTGGTCGGCGCGACCGTAGCCGACGATCTCGAAATAAGCAGTGTCGGTGCGGGTCTTCACCTCGGCGGTGATGCCGGTCAGCGCCTTGCCGTCCGCGAGCTTGCGCGTTGTCGGCTGCTGCGTCAGCTCGGCACCCGCCTTGACCGATTCCTTGGTCATCTCCTGCAGCATCAGCTGGTTCAGCGACACCGGGTTCATCTTGCCGTATTCCTGCACCACGACGATCGTGCCCAGCGCCGAGGCCATCAGATATTGCGTGATGTTCTCGCCGAGATCGGTCTTGGTCACCGAAATGCCGCTCGGATGGTTGAAGGAGAAACTGCCGCCGGAAAAGGTCGCGAAATCGTTCTTGTCGAGCTTCACTTCGACCTGTTTGCCGTCCGGCAACGTCACATGGGCGCTCTCGCCGGCGTCGATGTCGACCGCCTTGCCGTCGATCGTCAGCTTGAAGGCTTTCAGGTCTTCGGCGCCGGCCGGTCCGGGGCAAAGTGCGACGAAGGCGAGCACCGCCGCCGCTGATCCCATCCGCATCGAATTATCCTCCAACTGCTAAGCCGTCCCGCTCAGCGCCTTGATGGCACGGTAGAAGGTCGAGGAAAACAGTTCCGTCGGGTCATAGCGCCGCTTTGCCGCCAGGAAGGCAGGCAGTTCAGGATAGGATGCCAGCAACTCCTTGGCCGTGTAGTGCAGCTGGTAGGGCAGGAAGAAGCGGCCGCCATGCTTGATCGTCGCGTCGATCAGCGCCCGGGTCAGCGCCCGCATCCCGGCGTTGCCATCGGCATCGGCCGGCTGGTTGATATAGAGCACCAGCGAATAGGCCGGCTCCGGCGCGTAGGTCAGCGCCACGTCCTCCTTGTGGACGATGCGCACCGAAGCGTTGAGCACCGGCAGATCCTGGTTGCGCAGGATCTCGCGCGCTTCGGCGATGAACTCGACATAGGCGGCGCGAGGAATAAAATATTCGTGCAGTATGTCGGTCTCGTTCATGAGGTCGTTGAACAGATACGGCACCGAATCGTGCATCGGGTTGTTGCGGGTGACGAGACAGGCCTCGCCTTCGGCCAGCGCCGAGGTACGCGGCACCGTACAGCTCTCGAATTTCGGCTCCAGCGTCTTTTCGGTGAACCATTTCAGTTCCTGGAACGCGCTGCCCCATTTGGCCATGTTCATGATCACCCGCTTCAGGCCGACGCCATCGGGTTCACCGAGCGCCGGCTGGTCGGCCGGCGGCTGTTCGGCGACCTTGTCGTAGCGGTAGACGATCATGTCCTCGAGGAAATTGCCCGGCGCCGTCGACAGATGGCCGTAGAACAGGCCGATGTCCTTGTTCGGCTCCAGCACCCCGGCAAAGAATTTCGGGAAATCGTCGGATTTGATGATCTCGCGCGAGGTGCGGTAGACGGCATTGTCGACGATATCGAGCGTCGCCTCCAGCACCACGCCGAACAGGCCGTAGCCGCCGACGACATGGCGGAACAGCTCGCTATTGTCGGCTGGCGAGCAGGTGGTCACCGACCCGTCGGCCAGCATCACGCGCATGGAGCGGATCGAGCCGGCCACCGAGCCCGCCTGATGGTCCATGCCATGCGCGTTCACCGACAGCGAACCGCCGACCGAAAAAATGTCGGTTGATTGCATCGCCTTCACCGCGAAACGCGGGTGCAGCATGTTCTGGATGTCGTGCCAGCACGCGCCCGGCTGCAAGGTCATTGTCTTGGCCGCGGCGTCGACCGTGATCTTGTTGAACTTTCTGAGGTCGAGAACCAGCGCATTGTCGTCGAAGGCATGCCCGCCCATCGAATGGCGGATCGCCGCCAGCGACACTTTCAGCCCGGTGGCGCGCGCGAAAGCCAGCGCCCTGGCGATGTGCTCTTCCTCGCTGACCTCGACCACGCCATAGACCGGCGTCCTCGACAGGCCGCTGGCATCGTTGATGTCGCCGCCTTTTGCCAGCCAGGGCAGCGACGGATCGAAGGCCGGCGGGCTGGCGATCGGCTTCATCGGCAGTGCGATGCCGTCTATATCGGCGATGCGCCCGGTGTTCTTCGGCCCTGACGGGCCTCGCGCCAGCCGCGCCACGGTGGTGCCGCCCCAGAGCACGGCTCCGCCGAAGACAGCCGCGCCCAGCAGCAGCCGCCGCGACAGGCGAAACCCCTTTTGTTCCTCGGCCATGCGGATCCCCGGTCAGCCAAGGAATAGCGCGGCCTTTTGGCAAAAACCATGGCGACGCTGCCGGAACGGCGTTTCGCCACCGTCGTCGCCTGACGGGGAGTGTCCAAGCTAATGAAAATGGCCGATCCCCGAAGGAACCGGCCAGATTGGAGCAGGGTCTCAAAAGTCCGGTCGGCGGTCTCTACGAGGCCTTCTTGATCGACGTCACCATGCCGGTCTTGTCGTCGACCGTCACCGCCACCTTGGCGCCGACCTTCAGTTTCCCGACCGACGCATCGGGCGACAGCTGGTAGATCTTGCCGTCGTCGAGTGTGACCGACTTGGTTGTCGGATCAACCGCCTGGATGGTGCCCTGAACGGTCGCGGCATAGGCCGTGCCGAGAAAGGCGAGCAGAGCGGCGGTGGTTGCGAGGGTCTTCTTCATGGATAGCACTCCGTGCTGTTTCGGTTTTCCGGTACCGCTTGGGAGAGAGCAGCACCGAACGGCCCGAGACTGGGGCGGAAAGCGCACTGGCCGCAAATCACGTTGGGTGTATTTTCGCAAAGGAAATCATCGGCTTAATTCCGACATAATAGCCTCTAAGCCCCCGATAGCGACCGCTTGCCCTACCCTCATGTAAGGCTTTCTGCGCGCGAAATGAGTCGTTTGACGGATTGCGGCTCGCGCCGTCGGCGATCACGCGGCCGCCGCAATCCCTTCCCGGCCGTATCACGAAACAGGACTTCGATTTTTTCATCGATACACGTTTTATGTCGTGCGCCGGCTCTAGCCTGCCAGCCGCAGAGATGAATTTCGCGCTCAGGTTGCAAAATCGAAGCGAATGCCGGATGGTGTCGCCTTGTAGTAAGGGGGGACTTCATGAGAATCGCCGTCCGGACCACACTATCCCTGATGCTGGCGTTTTTGCCCGGCCTGGCTGGCGCGCAAGGCGCCGATCCGGGTGACGACAAGACGATGATCTTTGCTCCTGATGATCCCGACATGGCGGCGGCGACCGCGCGGGCGCTCGCCAGCCTGGATGAATTCCTGGCCTTGTCCGAAACACCTCCGTCCGGCACGGACAGGTTCAAGCTGAAGGTCAAGGTGCGGGACGGCAACGTCACCGAACACTTCTGGGTCATTCCCTTCCGTCGCACGGAGACAGGATTTGTCGGCATATTGGCGAACGAACCGGAGGAAGTGCACAACGTCGTGCTCGGCCAGAATATCGAATTCACGCGCGACGATATTTCCGACTGGGGGTACACCAGGGACGGCCACCAGGTCGGCAGCTTCACCGTCTGTGTGATGTTCAAGAGAACGTCCAAGGAAGAGGCGGACTATATGCGTGGCAAATACGGCTTCGACTGCTGAGCCTGCTTCGGCCTGTCAAATCGCCCCATCCCTCGCGCCGATCTTCCTCACCAAGGCCGCCGTCGCCAGCATGGCGCCCATGTCCGAGATCATCGGCGCGACATGGGTCTGGTAGTCCAGCGGCACCGAAATATCAGGCAGTTCGAAGAAGTTCTTCGGTTGCGGCAGGAGCAGAAAACCGTCGCCGCCGTTGAGCGCGACACGCGCCGGCTCGTCCGGCCAGGTTTCGCCGAGCCATTTCAGCGCCTGCGCCAGCCGGCCGGTCACCAGCGGCCGTGCCGCCTCGACATTGTCGGTGCGGAACTCGTAGGCGGCGTCAAGCTCAGGCACGCCGGACGGCAGTTCCTGCATCTTGGCCGCGAACATGCCGCGGAAAAAGCCGATGACGCCACTGGCACGTCGCGCCGCCACCAATATTCCAGGAAACGGCTCGATGGCCTCGAAAGCGACGACGACACCCTTGAACGTGGTGGCCTTGTTCTTGGTGGCGCCTCCGTCCCAAAGATCGGCTTCGTAGAGTTCGAAGGCAAATCCGTCATAGTGTCCGGAGATGATGTCGTCGAAGCGGCTCATAGTGAAACCGCCGACCGTCTCGCGCGGCAATCGGTCGAAGGAATGCGGCGTCACGTCGTGCTGGTAGCGCATATCTCCAATGAAGCCGAAGATGATCGGCATCAGCGTCTGGCGAAACGATTGCCGCAGCCTCGCCGCCGGCCTGATTGCCCTGAAATAGAGCACGATCGCCACCACAAAACCGATGACATAGAGAAATACGTGCGGCGTCGAGAACCATTGCTCGTTGGGATCGGCGACCTTGTTGAACAGCCAGGCAATGAGAGCGACGAACACGACCACAAGGCCAACGAACAACGGCACGCGCCACTTGACCCCGCGTGCCACCGAGGCCCTTGTCGCTTCGTAGGTCTCGATGTCCTTCTTGATGGCTGCGACGGCATCCGCGCCCGGCATGAAATTTTCCATCGCCATCCCCCGCCGCCAGTGTTGCCGCATGATAGCCAGTTTTGTCGGAATGACGCTAGCCGGAGACAGCAAGCGCGACCTCCTTCTCCCCTTGTGGGAGAAGGTGGATCGGCGCGATAGCGCCGAGACGGTTGAGGGGTGTTCCAGCTTGGCAACACCCGATTTCCGATTTTGCCTGCCTAGTGGAAAGATCGCCAACGTCTCATTCCGTCACGCACCCCTCATCCGTCTCGGCGCTATCGCGCCGATCCACCTTCTCCCACAAGGGGAGAAGGGAAAACCGCTCCCAGCCGGCCCTCGATTTTTTGCCGCATCGACACGTCCAATGCTTCCACCGGCACCAGGCGCTCGTGGTCTCCCGCACGCAGGCGGACAAACGGACAGAACCGGTAAGACGCAACAGCTCCCCGCGTATCGGCATCTGCACTCACATCGACCACGAATATCCCGCCGATCCGCCCCGGCCATGGCTGGCGGGCGAAAGCGGTGCCGAGGAAATCGCCGAGACCATAGGCGACGACTGTCCCCCCAATCCGCTCCACCGGCTGCACGACATGGGCATGGTGGCCGGCGATCAGCCGAACGCCCTGCCCGGCCAGCCGCTGAGCCAGCGCCCGTGTTCCGGCGCGCGGAAAATGGCGGAATTCCCAATCCCAATGTGGCACGGCACAAAGCAGGTCGACCCCAGCACTCGCCTCGCGCGGCCAGTCCGTCGGATCGCTGTCCATCGAGACGCGCCCGGCAAACAGGCTTTCGTCGGCGTTGCGCCAGAGCGTGAAAGCGGCGAAGCCGATGGCGAGCGGCCCGGCCGCGAAGCGTTCGACCGGACCATTGTCGGCCAGGCCGATGGTGCCGATATCGAGCCGCTTCAGCGCCGCCACCGTCGCGTCAAAACCGGCGACGCCCTGGTCGAGCACATGATTGTTGGCCAGTGACAGCACCAGTTTTTCGCGCCGTATCCCGACCGCCGCCAGCGCCTCCGCCAGAAAGCGTTCGCTCATCGCATGATGCGTGCCGAGCTTGGTTCCCAGGACGGCGCTCGGCCTGCCGACAACAGGGCTTTCACAATTGCCGATCACCAGATCGGCCGTGCCCAGCAGCGCCTTGATCGCCGGATCGCAGTCGGGCGCGCTCCGGTTGGCCACCGCCGAGATGTCGCCGATGAAGGCCAGCCGCACCGTCTGTCCTGGTGGCGTATCCATCAGCGTCCCCGATGCCGGCGCAAACCCTGTTGCATCACCGGCGAGCGACGGTTTGAGGAAGCGCGGCAGCCAGGACAGCTTGTAGGAGAGCGGATAGTTCGACACGGCACGCCCAATCGTTTGCCTTGTTTAGACTGTCCAGCGGGCAGGTTGAAGCCGCCGGCAATCAGCGATGTGGAGAGCGCTTCGGCGCTGGCAGGCGCGACGTCGTAAATCCGTGTATGGTCGCTGCCAACAAATGGGAGGCAAAAGATGACGCGAATAGCAAGCCTGCTGGCATCGGCTTTCATTCTGCTCGTCCCACTGTCGTCCGCATCGGCCGCCATGCCGGAAGCGGCAACCGCTTTGTTCGAGGCAAAGACCGTGGCCGCGCGCGACAGCGCCCTGTCGACACTGGAAGCAGCCGCGCCGAAAGATCCGGCGTCCGCCTATGCCGCCGGCGCCGGCGAATTCTTCACCGCGCTGGAATTGCTGGCCGGCGGCCTGCACCGCCATGGTTTCGAGAGCCCGCAATCCTTCATGCTGCCGCTGATGCAGCTGCCGGTGCCGCCCAATCCCAAACCCGAGCCGCTGACCTACGAAGAGTTCCGCGCCATACTGGTCGCCTTCCGCGACCGGCTGGGAAAATCCGCCGCGACACTGGGTTCGGTGCCTGCCGATGCCGATATCGGCATGGTCATCGACCTCACCCATGTTGGCATCGACCTCAACGAGGACGGCACGATCGCGCCGGATGAAAGCATGGCGGCGATCATGGCCGCGCTGTCGCGCGGCGGCATGGCGCCGGACGGCACCGCGCCCGCGCTCACCTTCCGCTTCGACCGCGCCGACGGCTATTGGCTGCAGGGCTATGCCGACTTCCTGATGGCGCAGGCCGATTTCTGGCTTGCGCATGATTTCAAAGGCACGTTCGACGGCTCGTTCCACATGCTTTTTCCGCGCGCCAAGCTGCCATTGCAGGACATCCTCGTGCCGCCGCCAAGCGAGATGGGCTCGAGCATCTTCTCCTCGGAATGGCGCATCGCCGATTTCATCTCGATGGTGCACCTCATCAACTGGCCGGTGGTCGAGCCGGAGCGCCGCAAGGCGGCGCGCCAGGAGCTGCTCGAAATGATCCGGCTGTCGCGCGAGGACTGGAAGGCGATCCGCGCCGAGACCGACAATGACCGCGAATGGCTGCCCGGTCCGCAGCAGAAGGGCGAAAACCCGCTCACCGGCCTCGAAGTCGGCGAGGAGCAGGTCCAGGCATGGCTCGCCACCCTGACCATGGCCGAGGACCTCCTGGAAGGCCGGGCGCTGCTGCCGCACTTCCGCATCACCGGCAAGGGCATCAACATGAAGCGCTTCTTCGACGAGCCAAAGCCCTTCGACCTCGTGCTGTCGATCACCGGCCCCGGCATCGCGCCTTACCTCGAAACCGGCAAGATCCTGACCAGCGAGGATTTCGATCAGATCCAGCGCGAGTTCGGCGGCGGCGGGTTTTTGACGTTCGCGCTGTGGTTCAACTGAGACCGCGCCGTCGCCATCCCAGGGCGTAGCAAGGAGCGAAGCGACGAGGCGCAGATCCTAGCGCCGACGATCAGAAGAACCGGCGTTGGAGCCGCAGGAGCCCGGCCATGACTGCTGCTATGAGCGCGTTCGATATCACGCCGACCGCACCACTCATCCAGGCGATATCGCCGGACTGGCCAAGGATCGCCGAGGGATAGCCGATAGCGATCACGACAATCGCCGCCACCAATCCAAGCCAACCCGCGCCCGGCCGACCGGCCAACCGGCTGAGGAAGTAGGCGATCGCGACCAGCACGATCCTGAGCGGGTCCAGTATCTGGGCAATGACGATAACAGTCAGAAGCATGGCCGGGCACTAAGCTTCAAAACCAGACCTTTCAAGGGCCAAGCTCACGGAATCAGCGCGGGGCGGGCCTGACATCGACAGGTCCTAACGCGCGAACCCGTGCAGCCGGGCCAGCAGCCATTGCAGCGGATTGTTCACGAATGCCTTGGTGACGAACCTGTCGTGGGCGGCGTCCGAGGCGAGCAGGGCGACAGTGCCGGCTTCCAGCCGCCGCGGCGGGTCGGCGCTAGCGTTGATGCCCTTGTCTGCCAGCGCCTGGCTTATCTCGGCATTGCCGGAGGCCGATGATTTGCCATAGGCGCTGACGAAGAAACTCTTCCTGTGATGCGCGATCCAGTCGGCGAAGATGTCGGCTTCATCGAAAACGGCGTCGAGCAGGACGACGCCGAGTAGGCGTCCGCCAATGTCGCCGTTCTTGAGCACGGAAGCGGCCGGATTATAGCCGCCGCTGTAGGCGACCAACACCACCGGCATGGCCTCGAATTTTGCCGCCTTGGCGCCGGTCAGCCTGGCCAGGCCTTGCGCCGCCTCGGCCATGAACTTGGCAAAATAGCCCGGCGTCCAGAAATTGCCGGCGCTGGAATCCTGCGCATCGCGGGCAAACTGCGGCGCCACCAGCACAGCGTCGAGGCCTGAAGCCTCGACCTGCGCGACGACCCGCTGGCGCCCGACCACGTCGCGCTGCAAGGTCGCGCCATTGCCGTGGAAGAACACCACGATGACAGCGGGCTTGGCGGCATCGAACCCTTTGGGAATCGCGAGCAGCGTCGAGCGGTCACAATAGGTCTCGTCTTCCCAATAGATTCCCCCGCGCGGCGACGTGTGGCCGTGGCGGCCGTTCGCGTCGACGTCGAGAAACGCCGCGGAGCCGTCGGGCAGCTTGCCCCGATACGGAAAGGGCGACGCCTTGAACGGCACGATGGTCGAGATAGTCTTGTGCAAGCGCGCGCCCTGACTTGCCACCGGAAACGCCGCCGTGGCCAGCAGTCCGGCGACGATGGCGCGCCGGTCCGGCATCAGGCGGCCACCACTCGGAGAGCCGGCGCCTTCGATGGCAGGAGCACGGCAAAGAACGCCGGAATGGCGATGAGATAGGCGATTGCCGACCATTGCAGCACGGCGCTGAGCCCGAAGCTGGTGGCGACGATCGGCACGGCGGCGGAGCCGATCACCGAGAAACAGCCATTGATGCCCCAGGCCCAGACGAACAGATGCTCCTTGCCGAGCCGCGCCAGCCAGGTCATGGCAGTGGCCATCGGCATGCCCATCAGGAAGGCCGGCGGCGACACCAGCAGAAAGCACAGCAGCAGCCGCACGGCATAGGGATAGGCGCCGATCCGGTCGAGCACCGGCGACAGATAGAATCCGTAGACCAGCAGCAGCACGCAGACCGCCAGCAGCACTACCGGCAGCAGCGTCCTGGCGCGGTCGAAGATGCGCTCGGCGAACAGGCTGCCGAGACCGGAGAACACCAGCATCGAGGAGATCAGCACCGAGGCCGAAACGGTCGGATTGGCCAGCGCCACGGTGAAGCGGCTGATCAGCCCGACCTCGACCATGATGTAGCCGAGGCCGAGACAGGCGAAATAGAGGATGGTGCCGAGCTTGCCGCGCGAGCGCGAGAACACGATGCGCCAGCCGAAGATCACCGGCAGCAGCACCAGCGACGCCGCCGTGATGCAGGCGATGCCGAGCGTCGCCCAGATCAGGAGATAGCCCCAGTCGTCCTGGAACAGGTCGAGCCGGTCGAGCGTGCGCGGCAGGTCGGCGACCTTCACATAGGCCGCGAAATAGGGTTGGTCGTTGCTCAGTGCACGCGCGTCGAAGACATAATCGCTGGCGAGCTTTTCCCAGCCGCCGGTCAGAAGCGCGTGCCAGGTCATGCGCTGCAGTTCCGTCGCCGGCAACACCTGCGGGCCGGCATCGCCGCCAACACCGGCGCAGGCGTCGAGCGTCGGATCGGCCGGCGCCGTCGGGTCGCAGTCAGGATTTGCAGGCGCGATGGGGTCGGCTGGCGCCGACGCATCGGCGGGCTGAGTCAGCGTCGCGTCCTCTCCGCTGCCGAAGATCGAGGCGCGGTAATCATCGAGTACTTTTTGCGCCCCCGAGCCGTCATATACTATTCCTGGATAATAGACCTCTTCCCAGGACATCGATTTGGTGTAGCCGCGCAGCGTCTTGGTTTCGGCCTCGGTGAAGCCGCCGCGCTTGAACAGCACGGTCGTGGTGGAGAGATAGCTCGACACCGCGAAGATGTCGTTGGCCGCACCTTCGCGGTCGAATGTTTTCGCCGCTTCGGCGACGGTCGAATAAAGCTTGAGCACCGATTTCGGCGGCTCTTCCTTGTTCCACAAGGTGATCGACAGCACGCCGCCATCGGCAAGCGCGCGCATATAGCTCAGCATTGCCTCGCGCGTGTAGGCATATTTCTCCGAAATGGCGAAGCCGCCGGGATTGGACAGGCCGACGCTGTCGGCGAGGCTGAGATCGATGACGTCGTAGCGCTCGGCCGTGTTGGCGAGGAACAGGCGCCCGTCATAATCGATCACCTTGAGCCGCGGCTCGGCCAGTATGTCGCCGGTCACATCCCTGAGGATCGGATCGCGGAAGGCCCGCAACGTCATCGGGTTGCTCTCGGCGACCGTCACCGACGTCGAACCGGCATTGAGCGCGGCCTGCGTGGAGATGCCGCCGCCGAACTGCACGACGAACGTCTTGGGCTTCTCCTTGATGACATAGGGGTAGTGCATCGGCAGATAGCGGAAATAGACCTGCTCGGCCGGCGCCAGGTTGCGCATGATGCCTTCCGGACCATCGCCGTCGCGATACATGCCGACATAGGTGTTGACTGGAACCTCCGGCATGCCGAAGGCGGCGTTGTCGCTCAGGCCCGGCGCGAAGTGCATGTAGGAGCTGGCATAGACCTGCAGGTCGCCGAACGGCGAGACGCTGCGGTAGATGCGCTCGCCGTCCGGGAAGTTGCGGGCATAGGCGACGCCCTTGTATTGCGAGACGGCGATGTCGGGTATGCCCGTGAGCCCGGGCAGCATGAGGTAGCCTGATATCGACAGCGCCGCGACGGCCACGCCCGCGACAAAACTCTTCCAGGCGCCGAACGCAGCGAACCACAAGAGCGAGCCGGCGGCCCACAAAAGCAGCGGCACGACGATGATGGTTTCAGGCGCGAACAGATACAGCGACACCAGCACGACGAGGCCGGCAAGTCCCGAGCCGGTCAGGTCGGCGAAATAGACGCGGCCGAAGGCGGTGCGGCTCTTCAGGAAGACGATGCCGAGGAAGAAGGCGCCGGCCAGGAACGGCAGGAGATAGAGCAGGAAATTGGCGAGCAGCCGCCACTTCTGCTGGGGGTCGGAGACCAGGAAGATGGCATTGAACGGCACCGTCTGGGCGGCGAGGTTGGCGCCGACGGCGAGCGGGCCGATCAGCAGCAGGGCCACCGTCGCCGCGCCTTGCCAGTGGCGGTCGAACCAATCCTTGCCGGCGAAGATCACGACGCTGGACAAGGAGAAACCAAGCATGGCGAGGCTCACCACCAGCGAGCCGAAATGCGACCAGCTGCCCACGGCGAACACGCGCATGACGGCGATCTGCAGGGCGATGATGGCGCCGGCGATCAGCCCGACCGCGAGATAGTGCGCAAGCCGTGGCGCCTCCAGCGGCGCGATGCCTGGTCGAGAGATCGATGCGACGGCTGCCATTCAGGCCCCTTGATGCGAAATTCAGCAAGGCCGGTGCCGCCGCGCGGCAACTCAGCCGTTATGCGTACCGACGATCTGGTCGCCTTCCAGCTTGGTGAAGGGCACGAAAGGCACCACCTTGCCGTTGTAGATGTCGGAGCGGACGATGTTGAACGTGCCATCCGCAAGCTGCTGCTTGATCACCTTGAGCACATGCTGAGCCCCCGGCGGACCGACCGGAATGACCATCACGCCATTGGGCTTGAGCTGCTGCAGCAGCGATGGCGGAATATGGTCGATGCCGCAGGTGACGATGATCTTGTCGAACGGGCCGACGCTCTCCCAGCCATAATAGCCATCGGCATTGCGGCTGGTGACCGAGCCGAATTCGCTGTAGCCGCGATCGATCAGCCCGTCATAGGTGCGGCGGGTGCGCTGCGCCAGAGGATTGATGATCTCGATCGTGTGCACCTTGTCGGTGAGGTTGGCGAGGTAGGCCGACTGGTAGCCCGATCCGGTGCCGATCTCGAGCACGGTTTCGCCGAACTGCACGTCGATGGAGGTCGTCATGCGCCCAACCAGATGCGGGCCTGAAATCGTCACGCCATAACCGATGTCGAGGAAGGCATGATCATAGGCGCGGCCCAGATTCTGCGGCAGCACGAACTCCTCGCGCGGCGTCAGTAGGAAGGCGCGCTTGTTGCGGTCGTCCAGCACGTCCTTGTTGTAGACCATGATCTGGAAGCGGTCGAACCGTTCCGCCAGCAACTTCGGATCCTCGCCGCGATTGGCCACCATCCAGTCGATGAACGATTTCTTGTCCTTGAACGGCACCTCTGCATTGCGGTCATAGGGAACCGGCACGGCGGCCTTGACGGCGGCCGGGAGAATGGAAAACGCCGTAGCTCCCGCCGACAGCGCCAAGAAGTCCCGACGCTTCATGGAAAAGCCTCCAAAAGTGGCTTTTGCCACCTTAAAACCAAGCACTTGACCGGAGTGCACCGCCTCCCAAAACGAGTCAACCGGCCGCCGGGAGGCGATCCTTCAGGCCGAAGAATTGTGGCAGGACGGCAACAGTATTTGCAGGCACCCGGTGGCGTTCGCAGCGGCGCGGCCGACGCGCATTGGCGTGCCTCATTGCCGCGGGAAGCGCTTAGGCGTCTTTTTGCGAAGATTAGCAAAGGCTGTTTTGCTTGACTCGGCAGGCAAAAACAGGCAGCAAAACAGCCTTGGAAGGGCTGCAATACCGCGTGCATGGTCGTGGACGAGCCTTTTTCGGCACAAAGTCCACGTCTCTCCATTGGTTTTGAGAGGGATTGGTTAACCAACTTTGTCCATATTTTGAAGCAATCGGCAACTAACGACAGGCGCGGCAAACGCGTCGGGGACCACCTGGGATCACTCACAGAATGGTCGTCGCGGCTATCACAGCCGCGGACGTGGGAGCCGATTGGAGCAAGATTGGTTGCATGGCGTTTTTGAGTCGTAAAATTGTCGGGGACAGGCGTTGGAGCGGCGAGACCGCTGTCGAAGCGCCACGCGCCTCATCCTTCACCCCTGAACGGGTTGTCCGCTGGATCGCGGTGCCGGGCGTCAGCGCTGCCGTCGGCCTATGGCTGATCGGCACCATCGCCGGCCTCACCTCCGTCGGCGCCTCGCTCTCGGCGACGTCGATCGGCCTGCCGCAGACGCTGTCGATGCCGGGCACGCTCGCTCTCGCCGATCCGCTGAAACAGCATTTCCTCAGCTCTTCCGCGCCCTTCGTCATGGCCAATGCCCATGGCGGCGCGCAAGCGCTGCACGACCATGCCGTACAGTGCGGCGCCAGTTGCTTCAGGCTGGCGGCGGTAACCTCCAAGGCGGAGAAATCCGGGCGCCTGGTGGCACAGACCAAGCCAACGCCGGCGAAGTCGAAATCGCAGCAGCGCTTCGAACTGATGGAAGCGTCGCTGTCGCCGACAAAGCTCGCCGCTGCCTTTGCCGGCGCGGGAAAGCCGGCGACCGCCGCCAGCACCCGTCCCGTGATTTCCAGCGCCGCGCCCCAGGTCACCGAGGCGTCTCTCGTGCCGTCCGTCCAGGTCATGGCCAGCCTGTCCAACGACATGCCGGCTCCGGCGGCGGAACGCTTCGCCCGCGCCGATATGGGTTCGGTCGTGCAGACCGCACCGGCGCCGATGGGCTTTGCCCAGCCGGAAACGCCCGATAACGCGCAGCTGGCGCTTGCCCTGGTCGAGTCGATGCCTATCGAGGACGAAGCCTTCGCCTCGCCGCTGCCGATGACCGAATCCTCGCCCGATGTCGCGGTTGCGCCGGTCGAGACCCAGCAGGAAAAGCCCGGCGACGCCGCCTCGCTGCCGGATGCGCTCACCGACGATGTCCCACTGCCGACCCGCCGCCCGCAATATGACGCGCCGCAGCAGCGCAGCGTCGTGGAAGAGGACAAGCCGGCCGCACAGCCCAAGACTTTGCAGGAGAAGCCGGCGCCTCAGCCGAAGCCCGTCCAGCAAGCCAGGCAGCCGGCCCGGCAAGGCCGGACCCGCGATGGTGGCGACGTGCTGGCCTATGCCAAGCCGGACACGCCTTCGGGCGGCCTCGGCCAGGCGTTCAGGAATCTGTTCAACGGGCCGAGCGCCGGAAGCGGCGCCGGCCATGGCGTCGCCGTCTACGACATCAGCGCCAAGACCGTCTACATGCCCGACGGCCAGCGGCTCGAGGCGCATTCCGGCCTCGGCGCCATGGTCGACCAGCCGCGCTATGTCGATGTGAAGGATCGCGGCCCGACACCACCCAACACCTACAATCTGTCGCTACGTGAATCGCGCTTCCACGGCGTCGAGGCCATCCGCCTGACACCGACGAGCGGCGGCAACAAATACAACCGCACCGGCCTGCTCGCGCATACCTACATGCTGCGCGGCGGCCGCGCCGAATCCAATGGCTGTGTCGTCTTCAGGGATTATTCCCGCTTCCTCGCCGCCTTCAAGAAGGGCAAGGTCACCCGCCTCGTCGTGGTGCCGCGCCTGAACGGATCGCCGACCCGCGTGGCCGACAACGCGCGCGGCGCCTGAGCCCTGCGAGCGGGAAGCGCGCGGTACCGGCTCCTGACAGCCTGCTGTCAGGAGCCGCGGCCGGCGGCACGCCCGCCTTCATCCCGCCCTTTCCATTTTCGCCAAGACCTCCCATATTCGGGACATGGCCAAATCCCCCGATAAAAGAACGCCGCCGACGGCGAGTGACGACCGCGCCGCGCCGAAGCGGCGCAGTCCGCTGACCGATTTCCTCGACGCGTCTGAACCATTGCATAAGGGCGGCTTCGCCGAAATGCCGCAGACCGAACTGTCGGGCACGCCGCTGACCGGTTCGATCGCGGATTGGGCCGAGCAGATCGAGCAGGAGGCGGAACGCGAAGGGCGCACCACGGGCAAGGGTGGCGGCGCCAAATCGCCGAAGAAGATACCCGAGCGCTCCGCCGCGCCGGGCCGCACCGCGCGCGGCACCTCGATGGGCGGCGCCGCGACGGCCCGCGAACGCGCCGCGGCCGGCCTCAATCCCGTCGCCGGCCTCGATGTCTCGCTGGAGGAGGCCGAGACGATGACGTCGAGTGGCGTCACCGCTACGGTGGCCGCGCTCTCGGCGCTGATCGAATCCGGCAATCCCCTGCACAAGGACGGCGTGCTGTGGACACCGCACCGCCCTGCCCGGCCGGAAAAGTCCGAAGGCGGCATCGCCATCAAGATGGTGTCGGACTTCGAACCCGCCGGCGACCAGCCGACCGCGATCAAGGACTTGGTCGAGGGCGTCGACAACAACGATCGCACCCAGGTGCTGCTTGGCGTCACCGGCTCCGGCAAAACCTTCACCATGGCCAAGGTGATCGAGGAGACGCAGCGGCCCGCTTTGATCCTGGCGCCCAACAAGACGCTGGCGGCACAGCTCTATTCGGAGTTCAAGAAATTCTTCCCCGACAACGCGGTGGAATATTTCGTCTCCTATTACGACTATTACCAGCCGGAAGCCTACGTTCCGCGCACCGACACCTTCATCGAGAAGGAGTCCTCGATCAACGAGCAGATCGACCGCATGCGCCACTCGGCGACGCGCTCGCTGCTCGAGCGCGACGACGTCATCATCGTTGCCTCGGTCTCGTGCATCTACGGTATCGGCTCGGTCGAGACCTATACCGCGATGACCTTCCAGATGCAGATCGGCGACCGGCTCGACCAGCGCGCCCTGCTCGCCGACCTCGTCGCCCAGCAGTACAAGCGCCAGGACATCAATTTCGTGCGCGGCTCGTTCCGCGTGCGCGGCGACACGATCGAAATCTTCCCGGCCCACCTGGAAGACCGCGCCTGGCGCATCTCCATGTTCGGCGACGAGATCGAGGCTATCACCGAGTTCGACCCGCTGACCGGCCAGAAGACCGGCGAGCTGAAGAGCGTCAAGATCTACGCCAATTCGCACTACGTGACGCCGCGCCCGACGCTCAATCAGGCGATCAAGTCGATCAAGGAAGAGTTGAAACACCGGCTGGTGGAACTGGAGCGCGCCGGCCGTCTTCTGGAAGCGCAGCGGCTGGAACAGCGCTGCCGCTTCGATCTGGAGATGCTGGAGGCCACCGGCTCCTGCGCCGGCATCGAGAACTATTCGCGCTATCTCACCGGCCGCCAGCCGGGCGATCCGCCGCCGACGCTGTTCGAGTACATTCCCGACAATGCGCTGGTCTTCATCGACGAAAGCCACGTCACCGTGCCGCAGATCGGCGGCATGTATCGCGGCGACTTCAGGCGCAAGGCGACGCTGGCCGAATATGGCTTCCGCCTGCCCTCCTGCATGGACAACCGGCCGCTGCGCTTCGAGGAATGGGACGCCATGCGGCCGCTCTCGGTTGCGGTTTCGGCGACGCCGGGCGGCTGGGAGATGGAACAGGCCGGCGGCGTCTTCGCCGAGCAGGTCATCCGCCCGACCGGGCTGATCGATCCGCCGGTCGAGGTGCGACCGGCCAAGAGCCAGGTCGACGACGTCGTCGGCGAAATCCGCGAGACGACGGCTGCCGGCTATCGCACGCTGGTCACCGTGCTGACCAAGCGCATGGCCGAGGATCTGACCGAATATCTGCACGAGCAGGGCGTGCGCGTACGCTACATGCACTCCGACATCGACACGCTGGAGCGCATCGAGATCCTGCGCGACCTGCGGCTTGGTGCCTTCGATGTGCTGGTCGGCATCAACCTTCTGCGCGAAGGCCTCGACATTCCCGAATGCGGCTTCGTCGCCATCCTCGATGCCGACAAGGAAGGCTTCCTGCGTTCGGAAACCTCGCTGATCCAGACCATCGGCCGCGCCGCCCGCAATGTCGACGGCAAGGTCATCCTCTACGCCGACCAGGTCACCGGCTCGATGGAACGGGCGATGGCGGAGACCAACCGCCGCCGCGAGAAGCAGATGGAATGGAACGCCGCCAATGGCATCACGCCGGAATCGGTGAAATCGCGCATCTCCGACATCCTGGATTCGGTCTACGAGAAGGATCACGTCCGCGCCGACATCTCGCAGTTCACCGACGGCGCCGGCGCCATGATGGGTAACAATTTCAAGGCTCATCTCGACGCGCTCGACAAGCAGATGCGCGACGCCGCCGCCAATCTCGACTTCGAGAAGGCGGCCCGTATCCGCGACGAGATCAAGCGGCTGCGCGAGATGGAACTATCCATCTCCGACGATCCGCTGGCGCGCGAGGTGGAAGGCCAAAGCCCGGCGTCAGGCCGCGAAAAGGGCAAACACAACAAGGGCGTGGCCAAGCATCGAACGGCTGAGGAGCAGGAACGTTTCCGCAAGCTCGACCAGGCACGCGCCGCCGAAGAGGCGGCCAAGGCCGCCAGGCCCAACCTCTTCCGCAAGCCCGATCTCGACGAGATGGGCGCCGACGGCGCCGTACCGGTGAAGAAGCCGCTGTTCGCCAAGCCCTCGCTCGACGATATGGGACCTGGTACCGACATGCCGACACCGTCCGGCGCGGTGTCGCGTTCGCTGTTCAAGAAGCAGTCGGCCGAAGAGGCGCACGGCTCCGACTTCGGCATTCCCGGCGACGCGACCAAGCCGCTGTTCAAGAAGAACTCGCTCGACGAGATGACGGTGCGGCGCACCGAAACGCCGATCGAAGGCGACAAACCGGTCAAGCGCGAACGCACCGGCATCGGCTCCTACGAGGACCCAGGCGACGCCCGCCGCGAAAAGCGCCGGCCGGGCAAGACTGGCAGGCCGGGACAGTAGGCTTTCCCTTCCTCCTTGGGGCGGGGATGTG
Source organism: Mesorhizobium sp. ES1-3 (assembly GCF_020164795.1). Taxonomy (NCBI): domain Bacteria; kingdom Pseudomonadati; phylum Pseudomonadota; class Alphaproteobacteria; order Hyphomicrobiales; family Phyllobacteriaceae; genus Mesorhizobium; species Mesorhizobium sp. ES1-3. The sequence goes on along the minus strand of NZ_JAIUGW010000015.1, from coordinate 106,902 downwards.
TTTCGTCTAGGTCGCTTCAAATTTTTTGGTGAATGCTTGCCCGTTGAATGTGTGGGTGCAGCAGGAACAGTTTGGCTTCATGTCTTCCACCTTGAGATCCGGGTCGACACGCGCCAAGCAATTGTTCTGATCTACATGCAAGCCGCTGTAGTATGAGTTCTCGCCTACCCGAACGAAGGACTTCTTGTCCGCATCGTTCAATGCGACGATCCAGAAAATAGGATCTGGTCGATCGAGCCGTGCCACTGCCTGACTATGGATGTCGGTCCAATCCTTTCCAACCTTGGAAAGCAGAAATCTGAACAGCGGAGTGTAATCGAGGCCCTGGTGCTTTTTGCCATGCATCGAGCCGCGGGTCGTCGGGTCTTCTCTTTTGGCATTCCGAGAAAACTTGTATTCACCGCCCCCGTGTCTGACTCCACGGGTTCGGGAGTTTATACGCCTGTAGAGAGGCTCTTTGTCTTGCATCTTAGCTGCCTTGCCAGTCGCAGGACCATATATAGCATGGCCTCGATTTCAACAGCGACTGATGGCAGACCGCGTCGGCCGCTTCAAGATGCCTCGACTTTCGGCCGGCCTGGACCATGCGCCGGCGCTTGCCATGCGCTGATCGAAACGATACGGGCCAATGGCGACTGCCCACCCCCAAGTACCTCCCAACGGCCGACGAAAATGACCCGCAAGGACATCGCCGCCTACGTCTTCCTGGCCGTCACCTGGGGACTGTCGTTCTTGGTGCTGCTCAAGGTGGTGCATGCCTTTGGCTGGGTCGGCGCGGTCACCTTGCGCTCGCTGATCGCCGGCATCACGCTCTTTCTGCTTGCAGCCGCGACGAGGCGACGGCTGGATTTCAGCGCTGGCTGGCGGCACTTCGCCATGGTCGGCGCAACCACGGTCGCGGCGCAGCTGATCGGCCTGTCCTACGCCACGCCGCGCATCGGCACGGCGATGGCGGCCATCCTGGTTGCCGCGATCCCGCTGTTCTCGATGATCGTCGGCCAGTTCTGGGGGCTTGAGCGCATCACTGTTCGCGGCCTTGCCGGGCTGCTGCTCGGCGCTGCCGGCATCATCGTCCTTGTCGGTTTCCCTCCGGTTCCGGTCACCGCTTCCTTTGCGATCGGCTGTACCGCCTCGCTGTTCAGTTCCTTCTCGGCGGCGTTCGGCAGCAACTACGCCAATCGCCATTTGCGGTCGGCCGGCTCGCTGGAGCTCACCAGCGCCGCCTTCCTGTCTGGCGGCGTGATGACGCTGCCGCTGCTGCTCGCCGTGCCGGTGCCGGCCATGCCGCGCTTTGTCGACTTCCTCTATTTGGCGATACTGGCCTGCGTGATGAGCGCATTGACCTATGTCGTGTATTTCCGGCTGGTGGCCAGCATCGGCGCGACCAGGACGATCAGCGTCGAATTCGCCGTGACCACGATCGCGGTGCTGGCCGGAACGATTGTGCTCGGCGAGTCGCTGACCATGATCCAGGGCTTCGGCGCGGCGGCAATCATCGGCGGCTGCATACTGGTGCTGGATCCCTTCCCGCGCCGCTTGAAAGCGGCGCCCTTGCCATCCGCCCCGCCTTTGGTGTAGCCAGTCGTCACACTCGAACGTCTCGAAAGGAGGGCTCACGTGTTTACGTTTTTTCGTCACCATCGTCAGCGTGGCCCGATTTCTGCCCTGCGAGCTAGCTTGCAGGGCTGACCAGGGACGGTCCGGGTTTTTTCCCGCTTCGATTTTTTGGTCTGCCCTTCGTGGTGTGCAACGCCTGGCCTGATCGCCGGCACGCGCACCGACAAAGTGCATCGAGCCGGATTTTCCGGACAGACCAGAGAAATCGAAAATGGCCCTGATCAGCCTCAAATCCCTCGGCGTCACCATGAGTGCGCCGCTCTTCTCCAACCTCGACCTCAGCATCGGCACCGGCGACCGGCTCGGCATCGTCGCCGCCAACGGGCGCGGCAAGTCGACCTTGCTCAAATGCCTGACCGGCGAACTGGAGCCGACGACAGGCGACATCACCCGCACGCGCGGCCTGCGTGTCGGCAATGTCGAGCAGTCCGTTGTCCCTGCCCTGCTCGGCCGCACCTTTTATCAGGTGGTGGCTGACGCCTTGCCGCCGGAGCAGGCCGACAGCGAGATGTGGCGCGTCGACGTGGTTCTCGATTCACTCGACGTGCCCGAGCCGATGCGCGAGCGGCCAATGCAGGTGCTCAGCGGCGGTTGGCAGCGGCTGGCGCTGATCGCCCGCGTCTGGGTCACCGATCCCGACGTGCTGCTGCTCGACGAGCCGACCAACCATCTCGATCTCGCCCGCATCAGCCAACTCGAGACATGGCTGAATGCGCTGCCGCGCGAGGTGCCTGTCATCATCGCCAGCCATGACCGCGCCTTCCTCGACGCCACTACCAACCGGACGCTGTTCCTGCGCCCGGAACAATCGCCGGTGTTTTCCCTCCCCTATTCGCGGGCCAGGGACGCGCTGGACGAGATAGATGCTTCGGCCGAACGAAAATTCCAGCGCGACATGAAGGTGGCACAGCAATTGCGCCGCCAGGCGGCCAAGCTCAACAATATCGGCATCAATTCCGGCAGTGATCTGCTGACGGTCAAGACCAAGCAGCTCAACCAGCGCGCGGAGAAGCTCGAAGAGGCCGCCAATCCGGCGCATCGCGAAAAATCGGCGGGTGCGATCAAACTCGCCAATCGCGGCACGCACGCCAAGGTGCTGATCACGCTCGACGACGCGGCGGTCGAAACGCCTGACGGCACGCTGCTGTTCAGGACCGGCAAACGCCACATTTGCCAGGGCGATCGCATCGTGCTGCTCGGTCGCAACGGCGTCGGCAAATCGCGCTTCGTCACCTTGATCCGCAACGCCATCGTCGAACCGGACACGGTGCGGAATGTTAAGGTGACGCCGTCGACCGTGCTCGGTTACAGCGACCAGGCGCTGTCGGGCATCAACAGCGACGACACGCCGCTGGCGATGGTCTCGCGCCGTTACGATATCGGCGAACAGCGCGCCCGCTCGTTGCTTGCCGGCGCCGGCGTGGTCATCGAGATGCAGGAGCGCAGGATCGGCGTGCTGTCGGGCGGCCAGAAGGCGCGGCTGATGATGCTGGCGCTGAGACTCGCCAATCCCAACTTCTATCTGCTCGACGAACCGACCAACCATCTCGACATAGACGGCCAGGAAGCGCTGGAGGAGGAGTTGTTGAAGCACCAGGCAAGCTGCCTGCTCGCCTCGCACGACCGATCCTTCATCCGCGCCATCGGCAACCGCTTCTGGCTGATCGAGAAACGGAAGCTGACCGAGGTCGACGATCCGGAGGATTTCTTCCGCGACGTGGCTGAGGGAACCAACTGAGCGGCGGGGACAGATGCATTGCCAATGAAGTTCCTGCCTGTCATTGACACGCCGGACCTTTGGTATCATTTCATGAGACGTACTCTTGATTCCTGGAACGTATCATGTCATGGTACGTCTGTCGGGCTCCACGGATGATACGTTCATTCAAGGACAAGACCAGCGAAGCCGTTTCGAACGGCAAGGCTCCAAAGGGCTTCCCTTCGGATCTTGTCCGACCGGCCCAACGGAAGCTGTACATGATCGACAACGCCGCCGAACTGTCAGATCTCAAGACGCCTCCCGGCAACAGGCTTGAGCCGTTGAAAGGCAACCGTGCCGGTCAGCATTCGATCCGCATCAACGATCAGTTTCGCATCTGCTTTCGCTGGGTGGATGGGCAAGCAGAAGATGTTGAAATAACCGACTACCATTGAAAGGCAGGTCCTAAATGCTTGATATCAACCCGCCTATCCATCCCGGAGAAATTCTCCGCGAAGAGTATCTCATACCGCTTGGTCTGAAGCCTTACACGCTGGCCAAAAAGCTGCATGTGCCGCGCACGCGCATCGAGCGCCTGGCCAGCGAGACGACCCCGGTAACCCCTGATACCGCGTTGCGCCTTGCGAAGTTTTTTGGGACCACGCCGCAGTTCTGGATGAACATGCAGGCAAGCTATGACCTCGCCGTCGAGGGAAAGGCCAAGAGAGCCGACCTTGAAACGATCGAACGATTGGAGACTGCCGCCTGACGTAAGCGCGCCGCGCCGGTAACAGAGGCCGCTGAAAAATTCTCCGGGCGATCTGTCGGATCGCCCGTTGCTGCCTCGTCCTTGGGATGCCGACACGATGATGCCGGCGCCAACCCAGGGAGAATTCGTCATGTCCGTCCTGTCCTCCATCGGCCGCATCGCAACCCGGTATGCCGCGGCGCGCGCCCGTCACCGCAGCGAACGCATTCTGCTGTCGCTGCCGGCCGAACTGCGAAAGGATATCGGCTTTCCGGAAATCTTCGATGCCCGCGACAGCCGTCGCGCGGCCACGTCCTCGGCCAAGGTCATATGACCACGGCTTGCACGCCGGCCTCCCGAGGCGGTCGGTTGCCGGATGATATCAGGAGAAAAATTTTCGCGACCCTGTAGGATTGGCGTCACCTCGTCCGTCCTATGGTCCGCAAGGCCAAACCAAACGTGAAGAGGAACACGAGAATGACCGACCAGACCCCGCCCCGCGCCAAAGTTCTTGGCGGATTGACCCCCTATCTGCAGGTCGACGGCGCCATCAAGGCCGCCGAGTTCTACAAGAAGGCTTTCGGGGCCGAGGAAGTCTTTGCCTATCCGGCGGATGAAAAAGGCCGCACCATGCATATCCATCTCTACATCAACGGCTCGACGCTGATGCTCGGCGACGCCTATCCGGAACACGGCCATCCGCACCAGGCCGCGCAGGGCTATACGCTGCAGCTCCATCTCGGCAAGGATGACATCGACGCCTGGTGGAAGCGCGCCGTCGACGCCGGTTGCGAGATCGTTACGCCGCTGCAGGTGATGTTCTGGGGCGACCGCTGGGGCCAAGTGAAGGACCCCTTCGGCGTCGCCTGGGCAATGAACGCACCGACGGAATGAGCTTTAGCGCGCGCGCCCTCGCCGAGGGGATGCGCCCAACCGCGCCGGGTCGTATCCCCGCCGACCCGGCGCCCGTTTCCAGCAATGAGGAGACCGCCATGTCCTATGTCGATGGCTTCGTGCTTGCCGTGCCGAAGGCAAATCTTGATGCGTACAAGAAAATGGCTGAGAACGGCGGTGCCGTCTGGATGGAGCATGGCGCGCTCGCCTATGTCGAATGCGTCGGCGACGACGTGCCTTACGGCGAGCTGACCTCGTTCCCGCGCGCGGTGCAGGCCAAGGACGACGAGGTCGTCATCTTCGCCTGGGTCGTCTACGAGTCCAGACAGAGCCGCGACGCGGTCATGGCCAAGGTGATGGCCGACGAGCGTCTCAAGATGGACTGGTCCGCCATGCCGTTCGACGGCAAGCGCATGATCTTCGGCGGCTTCCAGCCGTTCATAGAGCTTTGAGGAACTGGCGCAACGCTTGTCTGACTGGCTGCTCGTAGGCACCCATCGCTTCGTCATCCTATGGCGAAGCTGAAGAGCTTCCCCCAATCCGCTACCCGCGCGCTAATCCAGCTTGTCGAGCAGCGGCTTCAGCCGGTCGCCATAACGCTTCCACAGATCGACCGAGCCCTGGTACATCGGCTGGCGCACCTGCGCGGCCGATGCCGTGCGTACCGGCCGGTCGGTCTGGTGGAACGACAGCACGGCATCGTCCCACGGCAGGCCGAGATAGTCGATCAGCGCCCGGCTCTGCCCGTCCTGGTCGGCGACGAAATCCTCGTAGCGCACATCGTGCACGACGCCGGGCAGCACCTTGTGCCAATGCGCCATGATGTCGGTATAGAGATTGTGGAAATCGGCGAGCTCGCCGAGGTCATAGCCATAGCGGTGGCTGTCGCCGCGGAAATGCACCTTGTAGATCGACAGGCATGTCGCCGCCGCATCGCGGGCGCAGTGGATGATCTTGGCCTTCGGCAGCATCATGTGGATGAAGCCGATGAGCAGGAAGTTGCCCGGCATCTTGTCGGTGACGTGGCGCATATGCGGATAGCGGGCATGGAGCATGTCGAGATAGGCCTGCCCCGCCTCGGCGAAATCCGTATCGTCCGTATCGGCCACACCCCAGGGAAAGCCGCCCGGCATGTTCGACGGGAACTGCCTGCCGACCGCCGTCTTCAAGATACCGAGCTCGCCCGCGCCATAGACTTGGGCGTGGCTGGCGATGATCTGTTCGACCAGCGTCGTACCTGAACGCGGCATGCCGACAACGAAGATCGGCGCGTCGTCGGTGATCGGGCTCGGCCTGTGCTTTTCGAAGAAGCCGGCATCAAACACCGTCTTCATCGCCTCGAATTCGGCGCGCGTCTTCACCGGATCATAGTCGATGGCTTTGCGGCGGATGGCATTGCCCTCCGCGAAATAGTCGAAAGCCTTGCCATAATCCTTGAGATCGTCATTTGCCTTGCCGAGGCCAAACGACAGCTGCATGCGTGCCAGACTGTCCTGAGGCGCCTTGGCGTGCTGCGCCTCCATGCCGGCCAATTCGGCATCGCGCTCCTTCTGGCGCTTGACCTGAGACAGCATCAGCCACGCGCGGGCCATCGGGGGATGGATCGCCACCGCCTGCCGGAAGAGGTCGGCCGCCTCGTCGAGCTTGCCCTTCTCTATCAGCCCGACGCCCAGGCCGTGCAGCAGGTCCGCATCCTTGGGCCGGATGGCCAGTGCCTCCTGGAAGACAGCCAGCGCCTCGTCGAGGCGTCCGGCCTCCTGCAGGGTTTCGGCAAGCCCGATACGCGCGCGCGCGTGGAATGGATTGCGCTGCACCGTGCCGCGATAGATATCCTCGGCCTCATCGAACCGGCCGATCTGCTTCAGCGACGAGCCGAGATTGTCGCGCGCCGCGAGCTGCTCCGGCCGCAGATCCACCGCACCGCGGAAGAAATCGATCGCCGCCGTGACACGGCCGAGATCCCGCATCACCGTGCCGAGATTGTTGAGGAAGTCGGGGTTCGTCGGCTGCAGCTGAACCGACTGTTCCAGGAAATCCATGCCTTCTTCGCTACGCCCGGTCTGGTGCAGCAGCAACCCCAGGAAATGCGCCGCGGCCGCATGTTTGGGCTGACGCGCCAGCACCTGCCGGTAGATCGCCTCGGCCTCTTGCCGGCGCCCGGCCTGATGCAGTTGCAGCGCCTGCTGCACATACTGGTCGAGGCCCAGCGGCGGCTGGCCTCCCGCGCCAGACTTGGCCGCGCCAGACCTGGCTCCCGCACCCGCCGCTCTTCTCTGATCTCTGTTGATGGGACACCTGCCGTGTTTATACGCCTGCGGGACCTAAGCCATGCCGGGGAGAGATTCAAGAGTGTGGCCGGTCGCGCGAACGGTCAGGACTGTCCGCGGCATGGAACGCATGGACGCCTTTCTGGACGAAACCGACGACAAGGACCGCATGCCGGCAAGGTGGCGCTGGTGGCGATCGTCGGCAACGAGGATGGCGCGCATCATTGCCACGCGGAATGCTTCCAGGCGCTGAACGACGTTGGCTTCACCATCCCCGCCAATGGCGGCGCCTATTGGGTCGGCGAAGCCATGGGCGACGTCAACTATGTCGACCTGCCGAAAACCCCAAAGGCGGTCGCCGGCATGGTCGAGATGGCGGCGTCGAATGCGGCTCACCTTGCAGCCCTGGTGAAGAGCAAGGCCTATGTCGGCGTGGATGGGTGAGGCGTTCCTACCCTTCTCAGCACGGCCCGTCGCCGACGATGCGGTAGTCCGAGGCACGGGCCTCGCAGGCATTGGGGAAGGTGCGCATTTCGCCATGCCGACGGCCGCAAACCGGCGCGTATTCGCGGGTGCAGAAGGTCTGCTCGCCGCCGCCACCGCCGTCGCGGCAAGGGCCGTCGCGTACGATGCGGTAACCCGCCCGGTCGGCAAGGCAGGCGTTGGCGAAGGTCTGGCGATCTCCGCCGCGCCGGGCGCAGACCGGCTCGTACTGCTTGGTGCAGAATTGCGGCTCGGGGCGCGGTGGACGCGGCCGCGGTCCGTCATCGACGACGACCGTACAGGCGGCAAGAATTGCCGACAGGAACAGGATGGTAAAACCCTGTCGTGAAAAGATGGCCGCAAGAAACCTCATGATCGTCTCTCCCTCGATCCCCGTCCCGGTGCATACTGCCCAAGACTGCCTGGCGGTTCGCTGATAATGATATCGATCAAAACAGGATTTAAATCAGTCGCCTATGGCATGATCCTCGCCATTCCACTGCCAATTGCAACCCTGTTCGCGGCCTCTATCGAGAAATGACGGCGGGATCAGCCAGGCCCCCACCGCACGTCGCCGGCAATCATCGCTTCTGGCCCATGCATGACCGGGGCTGTGGGCCGATGACCCCTCGGGCAACGAGGCCTATCTGCGGCCGGTCGACGCTCTGATCGGTCGATTTTTTGCGTCGGGATGCGCTCGTGGCGGCGGCCCGCGGCGCTATCTTGCAACCTTCACGTTTCCGTGCGATAAATTCTGTGTTCGGGCATTTGCGACCCGGAGAGCGGAACGTTTTGGACGACCTTTCCCCGATACTGTGAATCTCTGACGGCCCCGTTTTTCGGCGGGGGGTTTGACCATGCGCCAATGCATGACTGCCGAAAGCAACCACCAGGAACTGCCCTCGACGCCAGGTGGCGGGCAGGACCACCAAGACTGAACGGGTGAAGGAGTTTCCCCAATGGCCCAGACCGGCACCGTTAAATTCTTCAATGCGACCAAAGGCTTCGGTTTCATCACGCCCGACGGCGGCGCCAAGGACGTGTTCGTCCATATTTCAGCGATCGAGGCCTCGGGCCTGCGCACGCTCGTCGACGGCCAGAAGGTCACCTTCGATGTCGAGCCGGACCGCATGGGCAAGGGCCCGAAGGCGGTCAACCTGCGCGCGGCCTGAGCGATCGGCGCGCCGCCCATCCCAGGCGGATGGGCGAACGAGGAGCTTGACCAGCAACTGGGCAGGCAGACAGATTTTGAAAGGCGCGGCGGTTTTCGTCGCGCCTTTTTCATGACGCGGTGCAGCATAAACGCATGTCATCGGGAAGTTCATCCGGTCCGGGCCAATGACACGCGTCATAACAAGCACTTAAAGCGCGACGTGCTTTAAGTGCCCGCAAAACTTTCACTTGCCGATAGCGCTAAAATAAAGGACAAATTTCCACTCGGGCATTTGCCGGCCCGAGACTGGAGTTTATGGGATCAAAGGAGCTTCCCATGCCGCAGACCGGCACCGTCAAATTCTTCAATCATGCCAAGGGCTTCGGCTTCATCACACCCGATGATGGCGCGAAGGATGTCTTCGTGCATATTTCGGCCGTGCAGGCGTCGGGTCTTCCCGGTCTCGAAGATGGGCAGAAAGTGACATTCGACACCGAGCCGGACAAGCGCGGCAAGGGACCGAAGGCCGTCAACCTGTCGGTCGGCTGAGCCGGCTTCAAACCGGCGCCGGCGCGGCAGGCCAGGTCCGTGCCCCGAGGGTGCGATTTTGACGCCGTGAAAGAATGTGTGCGGTCAAATTTTCGTTCAGCCCCCGTTCAGCCACGGTCCCATATTAGTCATTCGTAAAGCCGGACCGCATCCCCTGCAGAACTGCACGGTCCGGTACGAAGGAGACCAAGATGAACCGTATTTTCAAGACAGCCGTGCTGTCCGCCGCCGTGGTCGCCACCACGCTGGGGACCTTTTCGGCGGCCAATGCCGATGACTGGCGCCGTTGGCACCATCACGGCCATGGCCATGGCGACGCTGTGGCAGCCGGTGTTCTCGGCCTTGCCGCCGGCGCGCTGATCGGTGGCGCGTTGGCCAATGACCGGCCGCCGCCCGATTCCGACCGTTATTACAATGACGGCTATTACGATCGTGACGTGCGGATACGCCCGGCCCCGGTCCGCCGCTACTACGTGGAACCGCAGGTGGTCTATGCCGACCGCTATGCCGAACCGTGGACGCGCGGCTGGTACGAGTACTGCTCGGACCGATACCGCTCCTTCAATTCCCGCACCGGCACCTTCACCGGCAGTGACGGCGAACAGCATTTCTGCACCGCCAACTGAGGCTTCCCTGCCCCAAACAAAAAAGCGCCGACCGCAAGGCCGGCGCTTTTTTTGTTGTCAGCTTGCTGGGCCTTCAAACGCAGGTGCGGTCAGACCTCCTTCAGGTCAAAAACGGGTTGGTCCGCCGTTCCTCGCCGAAGCGCCCGCCCGGACCGTGACCGCAAATGAAGCCGATGTCGTCGCCAAGCGGCAACAGCTTGTCCTTGATCGAGGCGATGAGTGCCGCATGGTCGCCGCCCGGCAGGTCGGTGCGGCCAACCGAACCGCGAAACAGGACGTCGCCGACATGGGCGAATTTGGCGGCCCGATTGTAATAGACGACATGGCCGGGCGCGTGGCCGGGGCAATGCAGCACCTCGAACACATGGCCGCCAAACGACACTGTCTCGCCTTCGGTGAGAAACCGGTCGGGCACGCAATTGCGCACGCCCTCGATGCCGTAGCGCCTGCCCTGGTTTTCCAGATTGTCGAGCAGCACCTTGTCGGCGTCATGCGGGCCGATGATCTCGATGCCGAGTGCTTCCTTCAACTCCATGGCGCCTCCGGCATGGTCGATATGGCCATGCGTGATCCAGATCGCTTCGGCCGTGATCGCATTGTCCTTCAATACCGCCAGCACCTTATCGATGTCGCCGCCGGGATCGACCACCACGCCGTGCTTGTCGTCCATGTCGAACAGGATGGTGCAGTTCTGCTGGAACGGTGTGACCGGCACGATGCCGGCATTGAGCTGACCCATGATCGTCCTTTCGCTGTGTCAGCGGTGATGTAGAGGCGTGGGCCTGGAGCGTCCAGCCCCGCAAAGGCGAACGGCCGGTCGCCGCAAAAGAAATGGGCGGCCGAAGCCGCCCATTTTGCCAGCCCGAGATTGCAGGCTCATTTCTTCATGGCGCCCATGACCGCGCCGAGAATGCCGGTCAGGATCGCGCCGCCGCCGGCGCCACCGACGATGTTCTGCAGGTTGAGCGCGCTGCCGAGACCGCTCGTCGCCGCCGCGGCTGCATCAGGACTGATCGCGCCGTGGCCGAGCAGGCTGCCGAGGATCGCCGCGCCGCCGACACCACCAATGGCACCGCCCAGGATTTTGGGAAGCTGCCCCATCGCCGCCGTCTTGATAGCCGCGCCTACCGCCTGACCACCGATGATGCCCGTAATGATCTGAACGATGATCGGAAGAAGCGTGTTCATGTCCATATGATTAGTCCCTCCATAGCTGCCAGCCTCCCGGGCCGACACCATCATGAGAGACGCCGAATTTGATGAAAGTCAAATGCACAAACGCTGAAATAAAAGGGGCGGCCCGAAAACCGCCCCTGCTTGCCCGAAAAGCTGTGACTATCGTTATTCTGCGGCGATAGCATGCTTGGGTTGAACGGCGATAGAATAGTCGTTCATGAGATTCTTGGCGATCTCGCCAACTTCGAATCGGTAAGGGCCGATCTCCGAAACCGGGGTTACTTCCGCTGCGGTTCCTGTCAGGAAGCACTGCTCGAACCCTTCGAGTTCTTCCGGCATGATGGCGCGTTCGATGATCTCCAGGCCGCGATCCCTGGCGAGACCGATGACCGTGCGGCGGGTGATGCCGTCGAGGAAGCAGTCGGGCTTGGGCGTGTGGATCTTGCCGTCCTTGACGAAGAAGATGTTGGCGCCGGTCGCTTCCGCGACCTGGCCCCGCCAGTCGAGCATCATCGCGTCGGCATAGCCCTTGGCCTCGGCGGCATGCTTGGACATGGTGCAGATCATGTAGAGGCCCGCCGCTTTCGACTTCGACGGCGCCGTGCGCGGGTCGGGCCGGCGCCATTCCGCCACATCGAGGCGGATGCCCTTCAGCTTCTGAGCCGGGTCGAAATAGCTTGGCCATTGCCAGATGGCGATCGCGACATTGATGCGGTTGTTTTGCGCCGAAACGCCCATCTGCTCGCTGCCGCGCCAGGCGATAGGCCTGACATAGGCGTCCTGGAAGCCCTGCTTCTTCAGAAGCGTGGTCGAGGCGTCGTTGAGCTCGGCCACCGAATAGGGAATCTTGAAGCCGAGCAGGCGCGCCGATTCATGCAGCCGCTCGGTATGCTCGTTGAGCTTGAAGATCTCGCCGCCATACGCGCGCTCACCCTCGAAGACCGCGCTGGCGTAGTGCAGGCCATGGGTCAGCACGTGAATCTTGGCCTCGCCCCACGGGACGAACTCGCCATTCATCCAGATGAAGCCGTCCAGTTGATCGAAAGGAACGGATGCCATGGTAACCTCCCGCGGACCTCGGCCCGCATATCTCAGTGTCGTTGCATGTTCTTTTTGGCCGCGCCATGTGATTGGAGACGCCGGCCGGTGTCTCGAAGCGTAAGCGGATAATCGCGCCCTGGCAAACTCAGGAAGTTCCGGAAAAACCGGCCTGCCTTGCCTTTTCGTTCGCAATCCGCCCAAAAGCTTGTCAAAAATTACCATTGCAGGGAAATTACGTCAATAGTACTGACATAATCTCCCGTTCCCATGGAGAAATGATGACGGATAAAAACCCAGCCGCCGGAAAACCGATCAGGACCGCGATCACCAGCGAGGACGGCATCGATTTCGCCATCATCGAACTCTTCTTCTTCGCCTATCGCGACTTCACCTCCGATCCCGATCAGATCCTGGCCGATTACGGTTTCGGCCGCGCCCACCACCGCGTGCTGCATTTCGTCAACCGCCGGCCGGGCCTGACCGTCGCCGAACTGCTCGACGTGTTGAAGATAACCAAGCAGAGCCTGGCGCGCGTGCTCAAGCAATTGATCGACACCGATCACGTCGTGCAGCTGCAGGGCCCGCGCGACCGCCGCCAGCGCGAACTCTATCCGACGGCCAAGGGCCGTGCGCTGGCGCTGGCGCTGGCGCGGCCACAGTCGCGCCGCATCCGTGCTGCATTGGAAGATTGCGGTGCCGCCGAACGGACCTTGGTGGAACGCTTCCTCGAAGCGATGGTCAATCCGGAACTGAGAGCTCAGATCGACGTTGGGTCCGCAAAAATGTCAGGGAAAAGCCATGGAGAGCACTGAGAGGATCGACCAGGCGGCCGCACCGGACGACGACGCGCCGCATCTGCTCGTGGTCGACGACGACACCCGTATCCGCAATCTTCTCAAGCAGTATCTGACCGAAAACGGCTTTCGCGTCACCGTCGCCGGCAATGCCGGCGAGGCCCGGCGCAAGCTCGCCGGCCTCGACTTCGACCTGCTTGTGCTCGATGTCATGATGCCGGGAGAAAGCGGCGTCGATCTCACCAAGGCGCTGCGCGCCGAGAAGAACGTGCCGATCCTCATGCTGACGGCCCTGTCGGAGACCGACAACCGTATCTCGGGACTCGAAGCCGGCGCCGACGACTACCTGCCCAAGCCCTTCGACCCGCGCGAGTTGATCCTGCGCATCAACAACATCCTGCGCCGCGGCGGCCCGGCGGCGACGCCCAAGGTCGAACAGCTGGTGTTCGGTCCCTACACCTTCCAGATCGCCAGGCGCGAACTGAAGCGCGGCGGCGAAGCGCTGAAGCTGACCGACCGCGAACAGGAGATCCTGGCGATCTTCGCCGCGCGCGCCGGCGAAACCATCCCCCGCCACGAGCTGGTCGGCGACGATTCGGAAGTCGGCGAGCGCACCATCGACGTCCAGATCAACCGGCTGCGCCGCAAGATCGAGCGCGATCCGTCCAATCCGGTCTGGTTGCAGACCGTGCGCGGTATTGGGTATCGGCTCAGCGTGGAATAGAATGCCGGCGGCGGCCCAAGGGCATGATCCCGAAAAGTGGGAACCGGTTTTCGGAAAAGATTGTGCTCCAACAAAGAGTTAGATCAGGATGACGATTCGGCCAAACGTCATGCTGGTCTCATACCGCCGACGGATGAAAAGAGCCAATGGCGACCACGGAACTGGAAGAGCCGGACAATGACGGCTTGAGCGCACGCGCCACGCGGACGCTCAAGGCGGTGCCGCGCATCTGGAACCGGTTCTGGCGCCTCGTTTCGCTTTACATGCCCAAGCGCCTCTATGCGCGCTCATTGATCATCGTCATCGCGCCGATGATCCTTTTGCAGTCGGTCGTCGCCTTCGATTTCATGGAGCGTCACTGGGCAACCGTGACGCAGCGCCTGTCGCAGGCCACCGTGCGCGACATCGCCGCCATCATCGACCTGATCGAGACCTACCCGCACGACGCCGACTACGCCAGCATCATCCGCATCGCGCAGGACCGCATGCAGCTGAAGGTCGATCTCCTGCCGCCCGATCCGCTGCCGCCGCCCGGTCCAAAACCGTTCTTCTCGATCCTCGACGATGTTCTCTCCGCCGAGATTACCCGCCAGATCAACCGCCCATTCTGGATCGACACGGTCGGCAATTCCAACATCGTCGAGGTCCGCGTCCAGCTCGAGAACAAGGTGCTGCGCGTCTTCGTGCGCCGCAGCCAGGCCTATGCCTCCAACACCCATATCTTCCTGATCTGGATGGTCGGCACCTCGCTGGTGCTCCTGATGATCGCCATCCCCTTCCTGCGCAACCAGATCCGGCCGATCCTGGCACTTGCCGAGGCCGCCGAAAGCTTCGGCAAGGGCCGGCCGATGCCGCGCGATTTCCGCCCGCGCGGGGCTGAAGAGGTGCGCCGCGCCGGCTTTGCCTTCATCCAGATGCGCGAGCGCATCGAGCGCCAGATCGAGCAGCGCACGGCCATGCTGACCGGTGTCAGCCATGATCTTAGGACCATTCTCACCCGCTTCAAGCTGCAGCTGGCGCTGGCCGGCGGCAAGGCCGAGACCAAGGCGGCGCTGGACCAGGACATCGAAGACATGCAGTCGATGCTGGAAGGCTATCTCTCCTTTGCCCGCGGCGAGGCCTCGGAGGATCCGGGACGTTTCGATCTCGAAGCCTATTTCCAGAAGCTCGGCGAGGAAGCGGGCTTGCGCAAATGCAAGCTGTCGACAACGCTTTCCGGCGATCCGACCGTGCATGTGCGGCCGAATGCCTTCGCGCGGCTGTTGTCCAACATCATCGGCAATGCCTTCCGCTATGCCCGCACCGTCGAGGTCACCGCCAACCATGGCCGTGGCTCGCTTCTGGTCACCATCGACGACGATGGGCCAGGCATTCCGGCCGACAGGCGCGAAGACGTGTTCAAGCCCTTCGTGCGCCTCGATGAAGCCCGTAACCTCGACGCCAGCGGTACCGGGCTCGGCCTGTCGATCGCCCGTGACATCGCCCGCAGCCATGGCGGCGACATCACGCTCGACGACAGTCCGATGGGCGGCCTGCGCGTCGTAATCAAGGTTCCGGCCTGATTTCTATTTGACTAGCCGAGCATGATCTTGGCTAAAAACCGGTTTCGACTTTTCGGGATCACGGTCTGCTTCATCCGCCCGTCATGAAACCATGGTCAAGAGCGCGCATGAAGCGTGCGACCGCATTTGATTCGTCCTTGCCGCCTCACTTTGAGCCCGTGCCCGCCAAGGTGCGCTGGAGCGAAGCGAGGGCGGCCGCCTGGTCCCCGTTCCGGCATCGTTTCAAGGCAACCGCGGACATCCGGAGCAAAGGGCCGCCATGCGCATATTGATGGTCACCGACGCCTGGCGCCCACAAGTCAACGGCGTCGTCCACACGCTGGAGCGGCTCACCGAGACCTTGAAGTCCTTCGACGTCGCGGTCGAGTTCCTGACCCCGAACATCTTTCGCACCCTGCCCTTGCCGACCTACCCCGACATCCGCCTGGCGCTGACCACCCCCCGCCATGTCGCGCGCCTGATCGACGGCTACAAGGCCGACCACGTCCACATTGTCACCGAGGGACCACTGGGCATCATGGCGCGGCGCTATTGCCGCAATGCCGGCCGGCCGTTCACCACCAGCTACCACACCCGCTTTCCCGAATATCTCAGCGCCCGCCTGCCGGTACCGGAGAGCTGGGCCTATCGCTGGCTGCGTGATTTCCACAATTCAGGCCAAGGAACGCTGGTCGCCACGCAGTCGCTCGCCGACGATCTCACGGCGCGCGGCTTCAACAAGCTCAGGCCGTGGACGCGCGGCG
Organism: Mesorhizobium sp. ES1-3; assembly: GCF_020164795.1. NCBI lineage: Bacteria > Pseudomonadati > Pseudomonadota > Alphaproteobacteria > Hyphomicrobiales > Phyllobacteriaceae > Mesorhizobium > Mesorhizobium sp. ES1-3. The sequence continues at coordinate 90,826 of NZ_JAIUGW010000015.1, read as the reverse complement.
TCGACACTGAGCATTTCCACCCTGACAAGCGCAAGGACCTCGGCTTCCCCGGCCCGGTCTTCCTTTGCGTCGGCCGTGTCGCCATCGAAAAGAACCTCTCCGCCTTCCTCGATCTCGACCTGCCCGGCAGCAAGGTGATCGTCGGCGAGGGTCCGGAGCTTGCCAAGCTCAAGACAAAATACCCCCAGGCGCATTTTCTCGGCCATCGTCCCAATGACGAACTGGCCGAAATCTACGCCTCGGCCGATGTCTTCGTCTTCCCCAGCCGCACCGACACTTTCGGCAATGTCATCATCGAGGCACTGGCCAGCGGCACGCCAGTCGCCGCCTATCCGGTGACCGGGCCTATAGACATCGTCGGAGACGGCTTTGGCGGCGCGGTGTCGAACGATTTGCGCCAGGCGTCGCTCGCCGCACTCAACGTCGACCGCGCCCAGGCCCGCGAACGCGCCATGCGCTACAGCTGGAAGGCCTGCGCGGAAATGTTCCTCGACGCGGTCGAGGAAGCGCTGGGAACGACGCGCAAGCTGGCGGCCTGAAACCAATCTTTCGTCCTCCACGGGCGAAGCGACGGCGAAGCCGCCGCGTAGACCCGAGTATCCATTCCGTGACCTGCGAAGGGTGCTTGGGCTGGCGAATTAGAACTTAGCTAGAAGACGGCCCGGTGGCTCAATTACGAGCAAGAAACCTCTGGACCGCTCCATTCTTCGGCCATTGTCGCGGCATGGATCCTCGGGTGTGCGCGTCCGCTACGCCCGTGGATGACGAAGGTTAAAACAAACGCCCGCCGTCCGGGACCTTGCGCTCGATGGCGCCCAACACGACGGCACCCTCTTCATCGGGAAAACCGAGCGTCAGCACTTCCGACATGAACGGACCGATCTGGCGCGGCGGGAAATTGACCACCGCGAACACCTGGCGGCCGATCAAGGTCTCGGGCGTATAGTATTTGGTGATCTGCGCCGACGACTTCTTGATGCCGATCTCGGCTCCGAAATCGATCTTCAGCTTGAAGGCCGGCTTGCGCGCCTCCGGAAACGGCTCGGCCTCGACGATCGTGCCGGCGCGGATGTCGACACGATCGAAATCGGCGAAGCTGATCTCGGGCTTGCGCTCGTTGCTCGAACTCATGTCGAACGCTTCTTGCTCAGGCGTTGCCGAAGGTCTCGAACAGCACGCCGGCCAGCGCGTCCTTGGCCGAGGTTCCCGACCAGACGACGAACTGGAAAGCCTGGAAATAGCACTCGCAGGCTTCCAGCGCCGAGGACAAGAGCACCTCGACTTGCTGGCTCGACGGTTCGACCCCGCCGGCCAGGAGCAGCGACTGGCGGAACATGATCGCGCCTTCCTGCTCCCAGAGGTCGAAATGGCCGAACAGCATCTGTTCGTTGATCAGCGACAACAGCCGCATCACTTCCAGCGTGCGGGTTTCCGGCACCTTGATGTCGAAGGCGCAGGCGAGATGCAGCGCCTCGAAATCCTCCATCCACGAGAAGGACACGTGATAGTCGGTCCAGCTGCCGGCGACCGAGATCGAGATTTCGTCGTCGCCGGCCCGTTCGAAGGACCAGTCATTGTTGTGGGCCACCTGCTCGATCACATCCACCGGATGGATTTCGCGGGAAAATTCGAGTTCGAGAAGTTCCATGGAATGCTTCCTGTGTTCAGGGGGAGCGCCACACGCTCCGCGGGGCACACACGACGAACAATCTTGTCTAGAACTCGGACGGCCGGGACTTCTCGACGCAAAGACCCCAGACCGGACCCCACCGCCCGGCGCATGACCCCTGTTCCGAATCATGCAACAAATTCAGTCTATTGATCGGGAGTCGCGTGAACAGCCCAATTTTTCGCACTGCGTCATTCGCATGTGGAAAGGTGCCTGTCACAAAGAGTCACGCAATGCCGGTAAGCGATTCACGGCAAAGCGATTTTCAGGCTGGTGCTTTGTGGAAAAGTTTAACGAATTATTTTTTCGGCTTGGGCTTCGCCGGAGCCGCCGGTGTGGCCTGACCGGTCAGTTCGGCGATCCTGGCCTCGAGCGTCTCGATGCGCTCGGCGAGCCTGCCGTTCTCTTCTCTCGCCTTGGCCGCCATCTCGCGCGCGGCCTCGAACTCCTCGCGCTGCACGACATCCATGGAGTTGAGGATGCGTTCCGCCTGGCCCTTGAAGGCCGTCTCCACCTCGCGCCGCACACCTTGAGCGGCACCGGCGGCGTCGGTCATCAGCTTGGCGAATTCATCGAGAATGCGGTTCGGTCCGGTCGACATGGCAAATCCTCGCTTGCTTGATTGGAATTAGTGACGTGGCGCGAGGAATGCAAGAACGTTGAAGCTAGCTGCGGCTGCTGCGTTGCTATGGCGCACAGCCGCATGGTGAGCGCCACGCCCTTCCGAACGGCTCCGAAGCTGTACTTAGTGGTGGCAAGTCGCCTATTATGACGCCCTCTCTCCCCTTCAGGCACGTTCAATCAGGATAACCAATGGCAACACCCCCGCGCCGACCGACAAATCCGATGGAAGCCGCTGAAGCTGTCTTCAAGCCAGTCAAGAAGCCGGCCGCGGCTCCGCCACGCGAACCCTCCACCACTCCGAATGTCCGCGAGCTTGTCTCGATCAGGATCGACCGGGCCGTGCTCGATCATTTCCAGGAAGATGGTCCCGGCTGGCAGGACAGGATCAACGACGCCTTGCGTAATGTGGTGGCCGGCAAGCCCAGGGGTTGAGGACGTCCGTCCGCGCGATGGACCTTGAAGCGATCCTGTTTACGGACCATGGACGGCCGTGACCTTGCCTTGACCCTGCCAAAACCCTGCCGCATGGTCCGCGCCGATCGCAACCGAGAGCTTTCCGTTGAACGAGTATTTCCTGCTGCCGTTGGCTTCGCTGCCTTTCCCGAACATCAACCCGATCCTCATCCAGATCGGGCCGCTGGCGGTGCACTGGTACGGCATCGGTTACATCGTCGGCATCCTGTTTGCCTGGTGGTATGCCAAGCGGCTCGCCGCCAATCCGAAACTCTGGCCCGACGGCGTCCTGCCGATGAAGCCGGAGGATCTCGACGATTTCATCGTCTGGGCGGCCATCGGCGTGGTTCTGGGCGGCCGCACCGGCTATGTCCTGTTCTATGACCTGGCGCGCTATATCGCCCATCCGCTCGATATCTTCGCCGTCTGGCAAGGCGGCATGTCCTTCCATGGCGGCCTGCTCGGCGTCATCCTGGCCATGACGCTGTTTTCCTTTAAGCGCGGCATCCGCACCTGGTCTCTGTTCGATGTCGTGGCAGCCGGCGTGCCGGTCGGCCTTGGCCTCGTGCGCGTCGCCAACTTCATCAACTCCGAGCTCTGGGGACGGCCTACCGATGTGCCCTGGGCGATCGAATTCCCCAATGGCGGTCCGTTCACCCGCCATCCAAGCCAGCTCTACGAAGCCTTGCTCGAAGGGCTGGTGCTGTTTCTCGTGCTGCGCATCCTCACCCACTCGCGCCTCAAGCTGAGGACGCCGCGCTTCGTCGGCGGCGCTTTCATCTGCGGCTACGGCCTGTCACGCATCTTTGTCGAGTTCTTCCGCGAACCCGACCAGCAGCTCGGCTATCTCCTCGGCACCAATTGGCTGACCATGGGCATGATCCTGTCGACGCCGATGGTGCTGGCCGGAATCTGGGCGATGGCGACAGCCAAGCCAGTGATCCAAACGCAACAGCAAGCGACATGACGCGACTGAAATCCCGCATCGTCGACCTGATCGAGGCGGTTGGCCCGATGCCCGTCAACGAATACATGGCGCTGTGCCTGTTCGATCCGCGCGACGGCTACTACACGACACGCGAACCGTTCGGCGCGGCCGGCGACTTCATCACCGCGCCGGAGATCAGCCAGATGTTCGGCGAACTCGTCGCCGTCTGGTTTTACCAGGCCTGGGCAGCGATCGGCCGGCCGATGCCGGTCACCATCGCCGAGATCGGCCCCGGTCGCGGCACGCTGATGAAGGACATGCTGCGCACCTTGTCGCGGCTCGACCCGGCCTTGGCCAATGGCGCCGCCATCGCCATGATCGAGACCAGCCCGCGCCTGACGGAAATCCAAAAACAGACGCTCGGCGCGACACCATTCGCTGTTTCCTGGCACGAGGTCGTCGGCACGCTGCCGCGGCAGCCGCTGCTGATCGTCGGCAACGAACTGTTCGATGCCGTGCCCATCCGCCAGTTCGTCCGCGCCGGCGCCGAGTGGCGCGAGCGCATGGTCGGCCTGGACGACGCGGACAATCTTTGCTTCTTCGCCGGCGTCGGCTCCGTCGACCCGACGCTGCTGCCCAGGGATGCAGTCGACGCGCCGCAAGGGGCGATCGTCGAAATCGCGCCGGCCCGCACGGCCCTGATGGCGGCGATCGCCGAGCGCATAGCCGGCGACGGCGGCGCCGGACTGTTCCTCGACTATGGGCATCTGCAGCCCGGTGTCGGCGACACGCTGCAGGCCCTGCGCCGGCACAATCACGAAGATGTGCTGGCCAGTCCCGGCGAAGCGGACCTTACCTCCCATGTCGATTTCGCCGCCCTTGCAGCGATCGTGCGCGCGCACGGTCTCGACGCCTATCTGTCGACACAGGGCAATTTCCTGCTCGGCATGGGCATTCTGGAGCGCGCCGGCCAGTTGGGCGCGGATGCCGGCCAGCCGGCACGCGACGAGATATCAGATGCCGTCGAGCGCCTCGCCGGCCCGCAAGCCATGGGTGAACTCTTCAAGGTCCTCGCCATCGTTCCGCGCGGCATCTCCGTCAGGCCCTTCGCCACGGCGGATTGACTTTTCATCGCTACCCCTCCCAATCTCCCGTCCGGTAAAAGAGCGGCCGGACCGCCGGCCGCTTTTCCTTGACGAAACCGCCCACACGGACAACAACGCCCGCATGCTGAATCAGACCAAACCGGATCCCGTTCGGTCGCCGCTGCTGGACCAGGCGCAGGCACAAGGCATCCGTCACGGCTATTTCACCCGCATCGGCGGCGTCTCCACGGGCATCTACAAGGGCCTCAACATCGGCACCGGGTCGGATGACGACCAGGCGCTGGTGGCGCAGAACCGGGCTCGCGTCGCCGCCTGGATGGGCGTGCCCGCAAGCCATCTGTTGACCGCCTGGCAGATCCATTCGCCCGACGTCGTCATCGCCAGGGAACCCTTCGCGGGCGAGCGGCCCAAGGCCGATGCCATCGTCACCGACAGGCCGGGCATCGCCATCGGCGCCTCGACCGCCGACTGCGGCCCGGTTCTGTTCGCGGATACGGGCGCGCGCATCATCGGCGCGGCGCATGCCGGCTGGAAAGGCGCCTTCACGGGCGTACTCGAAAACACCATTGCCGCCATGGAAAGCCTCGGCGCCCGTCGCGAAAACATCGTCGCCGTGCTTGGCCCTTCGATCGGTCCCGACAATTACGAAGTGGGGCCGGAATTCGTCGCTCGCTTCGTCGAGGCCGATAGCGGAAATGCGCGGTATTTCGTGCCTTCGGCACATGCCGGCCATTCGATGTTCGACCTCAACCGCTATACGATCGACCGGCTGGCCAGGGCCGGCGTGACGGCCGATGGCCTTGGCCGCTGCACCTATGCCGAGGAAGATCTGTTTTTCTCCTACCGGCGCACCACGCACCGCAAGGAGCCCGATTATGGCCGGCAGGTTTCGGCAATCGTTTTGGAGGAGGTATAATGGTGCTGCATTTTGAACGATCGGAATTCGACGCGCGGCGCGACCGGCTGATGATCGAGATGGCCGAGAAGAAGCTCGACGCCATCCTGCTGTTCGCGCAGGAAAGCATGTACTGGCTGACCGGCTACGACACGTTCGGCTTCTGCTTCTTCCAGTGCCTGGTGGTGAAGGCCGACGGCTCCATGGTGCTTCTGACCCGCTCGGCCGATCTGCGCCAGGCGCGCCACACATCGATCATCGACAACATCGTGCTGTGGACCGACCGCGACGGCGCCAATCCGGCGGTCGACCTGCGCAACCTGCTCAACGAACTCGACCTGCTCGGCGCCCGCATCGGCGTCGAATACGACACCCACGGCCTGACCGCCTTTAATGGCCGCCGCCTGGACGAGCAGTTGCAGACCTTCGGCCAGATCGCCGATGCTTCCGGCATCGTCGGCCGGCTGCGCCTGTTCAAGAGCCCGGCCGAGGTCGCCAAGGCGGAGAAGGCCGCCAATCTTTCCGACGACGCGCTGGACGCGGCGCTGCCGCTGATCAAGCAGGGCGGCGACGAGGCGCTGATCCTCGCCGCCATGCAGGGCGCGATCTTCGCCGGCGGCGGCGATTATCCGGCCAATGAGTTCATCATCGGCTCCGGCGTCGATGCGCTGCTGTGCCGCTACAAGGCCGGCCGCCGCAAGCTCACCAAGAACGACCAGCTGACGCTCGAATGGGCCGGCGTCTTCCATCATTACCATGCGCCGATGATGCGCACGGTGCTGACCGGCAAGGTCTCCAAGCGCCATCAGGAGCTGTTCGACGCGGCGCGTGCAGCGCTTCTGGCCGTCGAAAAGGCGATGACGCCCGCAAACACCTTCGGCGACGTGTTCGACGCCCACGCCCGCACCATGGAAGCGCACGGCCTGACCAAGCACCGGCTGAACGCCTGCGGCTATTCGGTCGGCGCCCGCTTCACGCCGTCCTGGATGGACATGCCGATGTTCTACCAGGGCAATCCCGAGCCGATCGCGCCGAACATGACGCTGTTTGCCCACATGATCATCATGGATTCCGAGACCGAGACGGCGATGACGCTTGGCCGCACCTACCTGACCACCGAATCCCAGCCGAAGCCGCTGTCCCGCCATGATCTCGACTTGATCGTGCAGTGAATCCACAATGGGAGACGTTCTTCGCCAAGGAGTTAGAAGGCAAATGAGACGATCGCATGTGACGACCGTGTCATTGCTTGTGGCATTGGCTTTGACTGCCTGCACCAACGCAAAGGACGTCCTCGAACCTTCCGCCATCACCCCGCCGGCGGCTTCGGCACAGCCCGCACCCGCCACGCAAGGCAGCGCCGCGGCCACCGTTCCCGCCCCGGCGCCGGCCGCGACGGCCACCACGACGGCGGGCGCACCTGCCGCCGCGCCCGTCACCTCCGCCCAGGCCGCCGCCATCCTGTCGAAGACCCGGCTGCAGATCGCGCCGATCGTCGGCGCTTCGGTGGAAGCCGCCACGCCGCTGACGGCGGAACTGCAGACACGCGCCAAGCAGCGCGGCATCACGCTGGCCGGCAGCCAGGACCAGACCGCTACCCACGTGCTCAAGGGCTACTTCTCGGCGATGACGGAAGGCAAGGACACCACCGTCATCTATGTCTGGGACGTCTACGACCCCTCCGGTAACCGGCTGCACCGCATCAACGGCCAGATGAAGGCGCCTTCGACCAGTTCCGGCGGCAGCGCGGGCGCCGACAGCTGGAAGTCGGTCTCGCCGGCCACCATGCAGGCGATCGCCGACCAGACCATCGATCAGTTCGCGGCCTTTCTCAGCGGCAAGGCGAGTTGAGGTGCCAGTCGGTGACGCCGAACAGTTTTCCTGGGCTTAGCCGGCGGATTCACGATCTCGGCGCTTGCAATACCAGCGCGGGCCGCTAAAAGCCCGGTTAAAAGGCGCAGGAGAGTCCGCCGGACCTCTCCGTCCTCCACCAGGAACGGTGCATGAAACTCTTCGCGGGCAATTCCAACAGGGTGCTGGCCGAAGCGGTCGCCCGCTATCTCAACATCCCGCTGGGCAAGGCCAGTGTCAGGCGCTTCGCCGACCAGGAAATCTTCGTCGAAATCCAGGAAAATGTGCGCGGCGAGGATGTCTTCATCCTGCAGTCGACTTCCTTTCCGACCAACGATCACCTGATGGAATTGCTCATCATGATCGACGCCTTCATGCGCTCGTCGGCCAAGCGCATCACGGCGGTTATTCCCTATTTCGGCTACGCAAGGCAGGATCGCCGCGCTTCCGGGCGCACGCCGATCTCGGCCAAGCTGGTCGCCAACATGATCACCCGCGCCGGCGTGGACCGGGTTTTGACGCTGGATCTCCATGCCGGCCAGATCCAGGGCTTCTTCGACATCCCGACCGACAATCTGTTCTCGGTGCCGGTGATGGCCCGCGACGTCAAGGCTAAGTACAAGCAGCTCGGCAATGTCGTGGTGGTGTCGCCCGATATTGGCGGCGTGGTGCGTGCCCGCGCTCTGGCCAAGCGCTTCGACGCGCAACTCGCCATCGTCGACAAGCGCCGTGAGCGTCCGGGCGAATCGGAAGTCATGAACATCATCGGCGCGGTCGCCGGCAAGGATTGCCTTTTGATCGACGACATCGTCGATTCCGGCGGCACGCTGTGCAACGCCGCCGACGCGCTGCTGGCCAACGGCGCCACCAGCGTCACCGCCTACATCACCCACGGCGTGCTGTCGGGCGGCGCGGTCGCCCGCATCAGCGCCTCGAAGCTGCAGGAACTGGTGATCACCGATTCCATCCAGCCGACGCAGGGCGTGCTCGACGCGCCCAATATCCGCGTCATCTCGATCGCCGACCTGATGGGCGAAGCCATTTCGCGCACGGCGACCGAGGAATCGGTGTCGAGTCTGTTCGACTGAAAAGCCGGTTACCCCTGCGGCAAGGCCGAGGGTGCCGGGGCTTCTAACCGGGCCGGGGCTCGGCGCATGCCTTCGCCGGCATCACGCGCCCCGCGCATATAGCCGCGCGGCGAGGAACCCAGCATGCGCTTGAACATGGTGATGAAGGCCGGCACGCTGTCATAACCGAGATCGAGCGCCACCCGGGTGATCGGCTCGCCGTCGGCGAGCCTCGGCAGTGCCGCGAACAGGCAGGCCTGCTGGCGCCAGGTCGACAGCGACAGGCCGGTCTGGCGCTGGAAGGCGCGCGTGAAGGAACGCCTGCTCATGCCGACGGTATCGGCCCATTCGTCGATCGTTGCATGCGGTGAGGGTGCTGCGACGAAACGCCGGCAGAGCGCCGCCAGTTTGGGATCCGACGGAAATGGCAGGCCGAGCGGCCGCTCCGGCAATTGCGGGATCTCATGCAGGAGTAGGTTCATGATCAGGCCGCCGCGCCCTTCAAGCTCGCCGCCTTGCGGCAGCTTCTCGGATTCCACGATCAGACTGTGCATCAGGTCGGTGATGCCGACGACGCGCATGCCTTCCGGCAGGCCCGGGATCGCCTGCGGCATGACATAGACGGAGCGCATCGAGACATCGCCCAGCATCTCGACGGAATGTTCGATGCCGGCCGGAATCCACATCGCATGGTCCGGCGGCACCATCCAGCGCCCATGCCGTGTCGTCACCAGCACGACGCCGACCAGCGCGTGCAGCAACTGGCTGCGGCTGTGGTGGTGGTGCGGCACGTGGTAGCCGTCCGGATATTCGGTCGGCAACACCACCGCCGGCTCGACCGCCTGCTCGAGCCACTGCCAACGCAACCCGTGCAATTGCTCGAGATCGGTGTGGCCGGCGCCGAAAATCTCCCTGGTTTTTGGCATTCGGTATGGCCCACTCGCGAAACTATTGGACCAAACCACGAAAGAAGTCGCTTGGCAACCGGACTATAAGGCTGCCTGCGGGAAGCCCCCGCCACGTCGCCCGCGGGAACACCCGCCAAAAAGACTACGGAGCCTATCTTGACCGATACGACAGCCAGCAGCGTCGCGACACAAGCGACCGCTAGTCACGCTTCAGCCCAGGCGACGGCCTTCACCGTCATCCTGGCGGTGAGCCTCTGCCACTCCATCAACGACATCATGCAGTCGCTGCTATCGGCCATCTATCCGCTTCTGAAAGACAATTACGGCCTCGACTTCTGGCAGATCGGCCTGTTGACCTTCACCTTCCAGGTGACGGCATCCTTGCTGCAGCCGATCATCGGCGCGGTCACCGACAAGCGGCCGATGCCCTATTCGCTGCCCTGGGGCATGGCGTCCTCGCTGATCGGCCTGGTCGTGCTGGCCTATGCCGGGCACTACTATCTGCTCCTGATCGGTGCCTCGCTGATCGGCATCGGTTCGGCGATTTTCCATCCGGAATCCTCGCGCATCGCCCGCTTCGCATCCGGTGGCCGGTTTGGCCTGGCGCAGTCGCTGTTCCAGGTCGGCGGCAATTTCGGCCAGTCCATGGGCCCCTTGCTGGCCGCCTTCATCGTCGTGCCCTTCGGCCAGACCAGCATCGCCTGGTTCGCCGTCGGCTCGCTGATCGGCATCGTCATCCTGTGGCAGGTCGGCGGCTGGTACAGCCGCCTGCGCGCCGCGCAGGGCAATCGCAAGACGGCAAGCTTCGTCTCGCCCTTCCCGCGCCGGAAGGTGATGTGGGCATTGGCGGTGCTGACCTTGCTGGTGCTGACCAAGAACGCCTACATCGCCAGCCTCGCCAGCTACTACACCTTCTATTCCATCCATAAGTTCGGCGTTTCGGTGCAGATGTCGCAGGTCATGCTGTTCCTCTTCCTCGGCTCTTCGGCGCTGGGCATCTTGCTCGGCGGCCCGTTCGGCGACCGCTATGGACAAAAGGCGATGATCTGGTTCTCGATCGTCGGCGTCCTGCCCTTCACGCTGGCGCTCCCCTACGCCAACATGGAATGGACGATGGTGCTGACCGTGCTGATCGGCCTGATCCTGTCGTCGGCCTTCTCCAACATCGTCGTCTTCGCGCAGGAACTGGTGCCGGGGCGTGTCGGCATGATCGCCGGCATCTTCTTCGGTTTCGCCTTCGGCGTCGGCGGTATCGCGGCCGCCGTGCTTGGCGTCGTCGCCGACATGAAGGGCATCGACTTCGTCTTCCAGATCTGCTCCTACCTGCCGTTCCTGGGGCTGCTGACAGTGTTCCTGCCCAACATGAAGGAAGCCCGGAAGGCGCAAGCAACCGTTTAAATCATTCAAGCTGCATCCCGGTAAAAGCACCCGCCTCACGGCGGGTGCCTTTTCCGTTCAGGTGGAAAGCATCTAGGCCTTGAAGAAAGCCAGCAGGTCGGCGTTGATGATTTCGGTGTGGGTCGTGGCCATGCCGTGCGGAAAGCCCTTGTAGACCTTGAGCTCGCCCTTCTTGAGCAGCTTGATGCTCAGCAGCGCCGAGTCGGCGAGGGGGACGATCTGGTCGTCGTCGCCATGCATGACCAGCACCGGCACGTCGATCGCCTTCAAATCCTCGGTGAAATCGGTTTCCGAAAAGGCCTTGATGCAGTCGTAATGCGCCTTGGTGCCGCCCATCATCCCCTGGCGGTACCAGTTGTCGACAACGCCCTGCGAAACCTCGGCGCCCGGACGGTTGAAACCGTAGAACGGGCCGGCGGGAACATCCACATAGAGCTGGGCACGGTTGGCGGCGACGCCGGAACGGAAGCCGTCGAACACCTCGATGGGAAGGCCGCCGGGATTGGCTGGGGTCTTGAGCATGATCGGCGGCACCGCGCCGAGCAACGCTGCCTTGGCGACACGGCCGCCCGAGCCATACCGGGCAACATAGCGCGCCACCTCGCCGCCCCCGGTCGAATGGCCGACATGGATGGCATCCCTGAGGTCGAGATGCGCGACAAGTTCAGCCACATCGGCGGCATAGGTGTCCATCTCGTTGCCGATATCGGTCTGGGTCGAGCGGCCATGGCCGCGGCGGTCATGGGCGATGACACGGTAGCCCTGTGCGAGGAAGAACAGCATCTGAGCGTCCCAGTCGTCGCTGCTCAACGGCCATCCGTGATGGAAGACGATGGGCTGACCGGTTCCCCAGTCCTTGTAATAGATTTGCGTGCCGTCCTTGGTGGTGATCGTGCCGCTGCCTGAGCCTGATTTGGTTTGCGAGGTCATCTCAATCTCCGTTCGATTAGTATCGCGATAAACAATATCGCGATACTAATATAGCTAGCGCAGCTTGATCCCCGTGTCCACAGAAATATGTATCGCGATATCATTTTTCGTAGTACATATCTGGAGCGCTTAATCGGCAAAGGAATGCGTCGTGCCTCTCCCGTTGGACAATCAGCTCTGCTTCACGCTCTACGCCACCAGCATGGCGATCAATCGCACCTACAAGCCGATGCTGGACGAGATGGGCATCACCTATCCGCAATATCTCGTGCTCAACGCGCTGGGCGAGGCCGACGGCATGTCTGTCGGCGCGATCGCTCACAGGCTCGCTCTGGAATCGAGCACGGTCACGCCGTTGGTGAAGCGGATGGAGCAGGCCGGCCTATTGACCCGACAGCGCAGCCAGACCGACGAGCGCCAGGTGCAGGTCGACCTGACTGCAGCCGGCCGCAAGCTGCTCGTGCAGTGCAACTGCCTGAACGAGACCCTGGTTGAGCGCTCGGGCATGACGCTGGCTGAGCTCGACGCCCTGAACCGGCAGGTCCAGGCACTGCGCGATGCCTTGAGCGGCGACCGGTAAGCGACGGCCTTCCCACCGCTTGCACGCCTGCCCACCTTCCGCTATAGAGCCGCCACCCGCGTAGACACCCTTGGAGGCAACGCGGCGGAAGGCTGCCCTCCCCTTGTGATCCGAACAAAGATCCGCTCGCTGCGGTTTCCGGCATTCGGACATCGAGGTCTGGCGGCTTTCGACGTTTACGGCTTGGGCACATCGCCGACCGTAGGCGCTCCATAACACGCGAAAGGAAAAACCATGAGCCACGATACTTACGAGCTCAAGGCCGAAGCGCGCGAACAGGTCGGTAAGGGGTCCGCCCGTGCAGTTCGCCGCAATGGTAAAGTGCCTGCAGTAATTTACGGTGACAAGCAGCCTCCCCTGGCGATCGCTCTCACCTACAAGGACATCTTCTATAAGATCCATGGCGGCGGGTTCCTGACCACGGTCGCCACGATCGATGTCGACGGCAAGAAGATCCAGGTCCTGCCGAAGGACTTCCAGCTTGACCCTGTCAAGGACTTCCCGATGCACGTGGATTTCCTGCGCATTGGCAAGGACACGGAAGTCAATGTCGATGTTCCCGTGCACTTCATCAATGAAGACAAGTCGCCCGGCATCAAGCGTGGCGGCGTGCTCAACATCGTGCGTCACGAAGTCGAGTTCCACTGCCCGGCCAATGCGATCCCGGAATTCATCACCGTCGATCTCACCGGCGCCGACATCGGCGATTCGATCCACATCTCGGCGGTCAAGCTGCCGGCCGGCGTCAAGCCGGTCATCTCCGATCGCGACTTCACCATCGCGACCGTTGCTGGTTCGGCGGCGATGAAGCCGGAGACGGAAGAGACGGTCGAGGCTGAGGCTCCCGAAGCGGCTCCGGCCGCCGAAGAGAAGTAACTCTTTCACGCCCGGAGCGGACGATGCCAGGGAAGACGGCGCTTGTCTTTGCAGGCCTCGGCAATCCGGGCGCGAAATATGCTCAAAACCGGCACAATGTCGGCTTCATGGCGGCGGACGCTATCGCTCGCCGCCATTCCTTTTCGCCCTGGTCGAAGAAGTTCCAGGGCCTGATTTCCGAAGGCACGCTCGGCGGCGAAAAGATCATCCTGATCAAGCCGCAGACCTTCATGAATCTGTCCGGCCAGTCGGTCGGCGAAGCGCTGCGCTTCTACAAGCTCGACCTTTCCGCCCTCACCGTCTTCTATGACGAGATCGATCTTGCCGAAGGTAAGCTGCGCATCAAGACCGGCGGCGGCGCCGGCGGCCACAACGGCATCCGCTCGATCGACGGCCATATCGGCAACGCTTATCGGCGCGTGCGCATCGGCGTCGGCCATCCCGGCGTCAAGGAAATGGTCCAGCATCATGTGCTCGGCGATTTCGCCAAGGCCGACCGCGAATGGCTCGACCCATTGCTCGACGCGATCGCCGACAATGCGGCGATGATCGTCAAGGGCGACGAATCCGGCTTCATGAACAAGGCCGCCCTTGCCATCCAGGGCAAGGCGGGCGCCGAGCCGGAAAAGCCGGCGCAGAAGCAGTCCAGCCCGAAACAGCAAAGCTCGAAACAGCAGAGCCACATTCGCCAGGCCCGCCCCCAGCAGGCGCCCGCCAAGCTACCCGAGACCGGCCCGATGGCCGCCATGCTGAAGAAACTCTTCGGCAACAAGGACTGAAGCATAGGCGCATGTGGCCTTACAGGGCTTGACGTTCCCAACCCCTATCGCCCATAGCCCTGATCAAATTTCGCTTTTCCCCGATAGGACCGGACAAAATGGGTTTCAAATGCGGCATCGTTGGCTTGCCCAATGTCGGCAAGTCGACGCTTTTCAACGCGCTGACGAGGACGGCCGCCGCGCAGGCCGCCAATTATCCCTTCTGCACCATCGAACCGAACACCGGCGAAGTGGCGGTGCCCGATCCGCGCCTGCAGAAGATCGCCGAGGTCGCCAAGTCGAAGGAGATCATCCCGACGCGCATCTCCTTCGTCGACATTGCCGGCCTGGTGCGCGGCGCCTCGAAGGGCGAAGGATTGGGCAACCAGTTCCTCGCCAACATCCGCGAGGTCGACGCCATCGTGCATGTGCTGCGCTGCTTCGAGGATGACGACATCACCCATGTCGAGGGCCGCATCGACCCGGTCGCCGACGCCGAGACGGTCGAGACCGAACTGATGCTCGCCGACCTCGACAGCATCGAGCGCCGCATCGTGCAGATCCGCAAGCGCGCCGGCAGCAAGGACAAGGAAGCGACGACCGTATTGCCGATGATGGAGGCAGCACTTGAGCTGCTGCAGGCCGGCAAGCCGACCCGCATCCTGCTCAAGGGCATTTCGGCGGAGGACCTGCGCATCCTGCAGGGGCTCAACCTTCTGACCTCGCACCCCGTGCTTTATGTCTGCAACGTCGCCGAGGCCGATGCCGCGACCGGCAACGAGCACACCAGGGCCGTGGAAAAGATGGCCACCGCGCAGGGCGCCGGCACCGTCGTGATCTCGGCCGCGATCGAGGCCGAAGTCGCCCAGCTCTCGGACGAGGAAGAGATGGAGTTCCTGTCCTCGCTCGGGCTCGACGAGCCTGGCCTCAACAAGGTCATCCGCGCCGGCTACGACCTGTTGCATCTGATCACCTATTTCACCGCCGGTCCGAAGGAAACGCGCGCCTGGACCGTCCACAAGGGCGACAAGGCCCCGCAGGCCGCCGGCGTCATCCACACCGACTTCGAACGCGGCTTCATCCGCGCCCAGACCATCGCCTACAACGACTTCGTCACCCTGGGCGGCGAAGTGGCGGCCAAGGAAGCCGGCAAGGCACGCGACGAAGGCAAGGAATACGTCGTCCAGGACGGCGACGTCATGCTGTTCAAGTTCAACACGTGATGTGACGGAGGACACGCAGCAGCGGCGGCGTGTTCGACCAGCAAGGGAATCTCAAATCGACAGATCGGTATCTGTGGATGCTTTTGGGGTCCAAGCACTCTCTATACCCGCGCCGCGAGTTGGCTTCGCAACTGCCTCGGCAGCGGCTGGCTCAGAGCGAGCCGCTGCCCGCTTCAACACTCTCGATTTGAGAGGACTCAGCCCCCGTTGTGCAATCTTCCAGTTCAACCTCCCTCCCGAGGGCCCCACGCGGGGCTATCGCCGGGTGAGAACGTCTCCCAGGACGCGAACGAGCTGTAATGCTCAAGATCCACCTGATCGAACGCGTCTCGTCTGTAAAGGTATGTGTCAGGACGAAGGATACTGGAACCCTCCTTTTCGACCTTGAGCGGAACAACGGGAAGCATCGAACTTAGACGTTTGGGCAGTTCCATGAGAAAGTGCCAAAGCCCGTTTTCTTTAATGGCCGACACACGCTGCTCCGGCTTTCGATAGGCCTCATGTTCCAAGAACAGGCCGCTGTCCTGATCCAAAACGCAAAGCCCGTGCACATGAGCGTGTTCCACCCTTTTTGTGATATCCTGGAACATCTTCGCTAGTTTAGCTTCAGTCGGGCCTCCATACCCGAAGACAAAAAAACGTGGGGGCAGGTCCGATGGTCGTCTTTCGTATCGCACCGGCGTCTTCACCTCAGCAGGTAATTGCCAAAGGTATTTCTTGTTTGGCGCTCCGTCTGGATTCTTGCACATATTTCGTATGAAAAGGCAATTAGTGAAGGCGTTTTTAAGATTATCCTTTTTTATGTTCGTCTTTACTTCAATAACGCCGTACACCATCTCGATCGGGTAGATTTGCCATGCTTCGGAGGAGTAAAACGGCACGTTGTTGAGCGCATCAAAGATGATGATGTCGCACTGTGGACTCATTCTTCCGTGTTCGCCTCCCGAGACTAGGAAGCCGGTACCTATCCCGAATTTCGCTGGCAGGTACCTGCGTAGCATTCGAACGAGATGGGTTTCGTTAAGACGTCCGACCTCGCCGGGATGGGACGTAAGCGAGCTGAAGAACTCCTTCTCTATGCGCAATTGAGCAATGTTCCCGGCCATCAACTTATCGACGTTAAATAACCCATAAGGATATCCTCCACTGAACCCCTTTTACGGGAAGCGCGTTGCCCAAGGCTAGAGCGGCTTTGCCGACCTTGCTGGACTCGGCTTTATTATCGGTCATGTGCGGATGTGCCTTGATTCGGACATTTCCGCGCGCCGCACCCTGGCTCTGAAGCGGCATACATTGGCTGGCTCACCAGAAAGGGCTTGACCAAACCGCCCGCGGCCTGCATCCGGGTTTTCCGATCCATGCGGATCGCGCGTTCTGCAACCGGATTCCTGACCATGACCCGCAAGACATGGGCCTATGAGGACTTCGTCGAGGGGACCTCGTTCGACCTCGGCGCCAAGCAGGTGAGCGCGGCCGAGATCATCGAGTTCGCCAGCGAGTTCGACGCCCAGCCGATGCATCTCGACGAGGAGGCCGGCAAGGCCAGCATTCTCGGTGGCCTGTCGGCTTCAGGGTGGCACACCTGCGCCATGTTCATGCGCATGCTGTGCGATGCCTTCTTGCTGGACTCCACCTGCCAGGGTGCGCCTGGCGTCGATCAGGTCAAATGGAAAAAGCCGGTGCTCGCCGGCGATACGCTGCGGGGCAACCTGGTGGTTCTGGCCAGGCGCCTGTCGAAGTCGAAGCCGCAACTCGGCTTCGTGACCATGCGCAGCGAACTGATCAACCAGCGCGGC
Source organism: Mesorhizobium sp. ES1-3 (assembly GCF_020164795.1). Classification (NCBI taxonomy): domain Bacteria; kingdom Pseudomonadati; phylum Pseudomonadota; class Alphaproteobacteria; order Hyphomicrobiales; family Phyllobacteriaceae; genus Mesorhizobium; species Mesorhizobium sp. ES1-3. Next base: position 73,764 of record NZ_JAIUGW010000015.1, on the reverse strand, counting down.
GAAAGCGTCTTCGAGCTCGAGAATTCCGTCATGTTCCTGACGCGCGATGCCGCGGGGAATGCGTCATGACACTGGACGAATTCTTCCGCATCGGCACCACGGTGACGCTGGGCTCGCACACATTCGAACCTGAGGCGATCAAGGCGTTCGCCCGCAAATACGACCCGCAGATCTTCCATATCGACGAGGAGGCCGCGAGGAAGAGCGTGCTCGGCGGGCTCTGCGCCTCCGGCTGGCACACCGCGGCCACCTGGATGAAGCTGAATCTGGAGACCCGCCTGGACGCCGAAGGCTGGGACGGCCCGGTGCCCGAATTCGGCCCCTCCCCCGGCTTCAAGAACCTGAAATGGCTGAAGCCCGTCTATGCCGGGCAAACCATCACCTTCACCCGCACGGCGCTTTCCCACCGCCCCATAGCGTCCCGCCCCGGCTGGCGTTTGCTGGCGCTGCTTTGCGAGGCCTCCGATTCGACCGGCGGCAAGGTGCTGGAATTCGAAAGTGCGGTGCTAGTGAAGGTGGAGTAGCACAGGCGCTTCTCCCTTCTCCCCCCGTGGGAGAAGGGAAACCCGCACCCTCAATGGCCCTCGAAGCCGATCAGCGTCCGCACCGGCACGCCGAGCGCTTCAAGCTTCGCGCGCCCGCCCAGATCCGGCAGGTCAATGACGAAGCAGGCGGCGAGGATGTCGGCGCCGATCTGGCGCAGCAGCTTGACCGCCGCTTCCGCCGTGCCGCCGGTGGCGATCAGATCGTCGACCAGGATCACCTTCTCGCCGGGCGCGACGCCGTCCTTGTGCATTTCCATCTCGTCCAGCCCGTATTCCAGGCTGTAGGCGACGCGCACGGTCTCATAAGGCAGCTTGCCCTTTTTGCGGATCGGCACGAAGCCGGCCGAAAGCTGATGGGCGACGGCGCCGCCAAGGATGAAGCCGCGCGCTTCGATGCCGGCGATCTTGTCGATCTTCTGCCCGGCATAGGGATGCACCAGCTCGTCGATGGCGCGGCGGAAAGCGCGCGCGTTGCCGAGCAGCGTGGTGATGTCGCGAAACAGGATGCCAGGCCTGGGATAGTCCGGAATGGTGCGGATCGACGCCAGCAGCGTGTCTTCGAGCGAGGATTTCATGAAGCGGCTCCGGATGATCCAGCTGACAGAAGCGAAACGGCGCGGGGCCGATCGTAACCCGGCGCGACCGACAACGGCTAGCGCGATGTGACGGTCGAGACAAGCACATCCGGCATGTGCGGTGACGGCCATGTGACGCCGCACAGGTGTGGCGGTGTAATCCACCCCAAAAGCAGAAAGGGCGCCTCGCGGCGCCCCATGTCGTGCTCCGAACTGCCCAAGGCCTCAATGTGCGACAGCTTCCCATACCTTGCGCTTGGTCATGTAGACCAGCGCGCCGAACAGAAGCAGGAACACCAGCACGCGGAAGCCCATCTTCTTGCGGTCTTCCATGTGCGGCTCGGCAGCCCATGTCAGGAAGGCAGCGACGTCGCGGGAATATTGGTCGATGGTCTGCGGCGAGCCGTCGTCATAGGTCACCTGACCGTCGGAGAGGGGCTTGGGCATCTTCAGCGACACGCCGGACATGAAGTACGGGTTGTAATGCGTGCCTTCCGGGATAACCATTCCGGCCGGCGGCGTCTGGTCGTAGCCGGTCAGCAGCGAATGGATATAGTCGGGACCGCCCGCGTCATACTGGGTGAAGATGTCGAAGACGAACTGCGGAAAGCCACGCTCGACGCCGCGCGCCTTGGCCAGCAGCGACATGTCGGGCGGCGCCGCGCCGCCATTGGAGGCAGCGGCGGCTTCCACGTTCGCGAATGGCGGCGGGAAATGGTCCGACGGCTTGCCCGGACGGTCGAACATGTCGCCGGCATCGTTGGGGCCGTCATGGATGGTGTATTCGGCTGACAGCGTCTTGATCTGCGCGTCGCTGTAGCCGAGGTCCGACAGCGTGCGGAACGCCACCAGGTTCATCGAATGGCAGGCCGAGCAGACTTCCTTGTAGACCTTCAGGCCGCGCTGCAGCTGCGCCTTGTCATAGGTGCCGAACGGGCCGGTGAAGCTCCAGCTCATTTCCTTCGGCTCGTTGATCGGGAAATGCGTCGGTGCCGCCGCGCTGTGCGCCTCTTCGGCCGCGAACGCCCAAGTGCCTGCTACCCCAGTGCCGGCGGCCACAAGGCCGATCAGCGCAAGCGAGGTGAGAATCTTTTTCATGCCAAATCCCCTTAGATTCTCTACCGCTCAGCCCTTGGTCTCAGGTGCTGCCATGGCGCCCGCCGGATGTCCGCTGCCGCCCTTATTCTTCTCCAGCACCGCCTCGGTGATCGAATTCGGCAGCCTGCGCGGCGTCTCGATCAGGCCGAGCACCGGCAGGATGACGAGGAAGAAGGCGAAGTAGAACAGCGTCGCAGCTTGAGCGTAACCAACGTAGTTGCCCACGACCTCACCGGTTAGGAGGCTCAACAGACCGCCGCCTTCCGCCGGCTGCGAGCCCAGCCAGCCCAGCAGGATGGCATTGGCCACGAACAGCCAGAAGAACAGCTTGTACCAGGGCCGGTAGACCGCCGAGCGCACCTTAGAGGTATCGAGCCACGGCACCAGGAACAGCATGACGATGGCGCCGAACATGCACAGCACGCCGCCGAGCTTGGAATTGATCGGCCCGATGTTGAAGGTGATGGCGCGCAGGATCGCGTAGAACGGCAGGAAGTACCATTCCGGAACGATATGGGCCGGGGTCTTCAACGGGTTGGCGACCGTGTAGTTGTCCGGATGGCCGAGATAGTTCGGCAGGTAGAAGACGAAATAGGCGAAGACGAACAGGAACACGATCATGCCGAACGCGTCCTTGATGGTCGCGTAGGGGGTGAAGGCGACTGTGTCGGTCTTCGACTTGACCTCGATGCCGGTCGGGTTCGACTGGCCGACGACATGCAGCGCCCAGACGTGCAACACGACGACGCCGGCAATCATGAACGGCAGCAGGTAATGCAGCGCGAAGAAGCGGTTGAGCGTCGGATTGTCGACGGCAAAGCCGCCGAGCAGGAGCTGCTGGATCCAGTCGCCGACCAGCGGAATGGCGCTGAAGAAGCCGGTGATGACGGTGGCGCCCCAGAAGCTCATCTGCCCCCATGGCAGCACATAGCCCATGAAGCCGGTCGCCATCATCAGGAGGTAGATGATGCAGCCCAGGATCCACAGAAGTTCGCGCGGCGCCTTGTAGGAACCGTAATAAAGACCGCGGAAGATGTGCAGGTAGACGGCGATGAAGAAGAACGAGGCGCCATTGGCGTGCATGTAGCGCAGGAGCCATCCCGAATTCACGTCGCGCATGATCTTCTCGACCGAACCGAAGGCGAGATTGGTGTCGGCCGTATAGTGCATGGCCAGCACGATGCCGGTCAGGATCTGCGCCACCAGCATGATCGCCAGGATGCCGCCGAAGGTCCACATATAGTTCAGGTTGCGCGGCACCGGATAGGCGATGAAGCTGTCATAGACCATCCTGGGCAGCGGCATGCGGGCGTCGAACCAGCGTTCGATACCGGTCTTCGGCGTATAGGTCGAGTGTCCCTCGCTCATCGAAATATCCCCTGCCTCAACCGATAAGGAGTTTGGTGTCGGAAACGAACTTGAATACCGGAATCGCCATGTTCTCCGGCGCCGGGCCTTTGCGGATGCGGCCGGCAGTGTCGTATTGCGAGCCATGGCACGGGCAGAACCAGCCGCCGAAATCGCCTTCCTGGCCGAGCGGAATACAACCCAGATGGGTGCAGACCTGAACCATCACCATCCAGGCTTCCTTGCCGGGCGTGGTGCGGTTGGCGTCGGTCGCCGGCGCATCGGCCGGCAAATTGGCGTTGCGCGCGATCGGATCCTTGAGATCGGAGAGGCTGACGGCCTCGCCTTCCTTCATTTCCTTCTCGGTGCGGTTGCGCACCACGACCGGCTTGCCGCGCCACTTGACGATCAGCGAGCTGCCAGGCGTCAGCGAGGAGACATCGACCTCGACCGAAGCGAGCGCCAGCGTCGAGGCGTCGGGGCGCATCTGGTCGATGAACGGCCAGGCGAAGGCACCGGCGCCGACCACGGCGGCCATGCCGGTGGCGACGTAGAGAAAATCTCGACGGTTGGGATCGTGGATGTCGGTTGCGCTCACGGGTGCCTGATCCTTTCGCCTCTTCCGCGCCGGTGGTCGAGCCTTGTTCCCCGCTCAATCACGCCAACCCGACAGCGCATGGCGAACAGGCTAGCGAATTCCTCCGGCATTTGGACTTCGGTTTATGCGTGAAGCCCGTTTTTGTCCAGACGGGTGAAGGCACAAGGGCAGATTGTCGCGGGGACAAAATACCCGGTCGCCCGGCGGGACGGCCAGGCGCCGTGAAAGGCGGCTAAACAGCCGGGAAACAACCGCAATTCCGATGCCTGGCTGCGCCTCGACAGGGAGCATCGGCGTGATCTATCCTTGGCCGCATGGCGCATGTCATCGATCGCGAGGAATGGGCTGTTCGTTCCAACCACTGGAAGGGCGAACTGCAGTGCGGCGCCTACGGCTCGAACTCCTGCCTGATCTTCAACTACCTGCCCGGCGTCGGCGGCGGCCCGCGGCTGCACGCCCATCCCTATGCCGAGATCTTCATCATCCGGGAGGGAACCGGCTTGTTCACGGTCGGCGACCAGGAGATCGAAGCCACCGCCGGTCAGATCGTCATCGTGCCGCCGCACACGCCGCACAAATTCACCAATCTCGGCCCGGGTCCGCTGGAAACGACCGACATCCACGAAAACGGTAGCTTCATAACCGAATGGCTGGAGTGATTCCTGCATAGCCCTGGCGGATTCCCGGTTGGCGCCTAGATCTACGGCATAGGCGCCATCCGGGAAGCCGCCAGGGCCAGGACATCCAAACCTCGACCATCGAAATCGAAGGGCTGAGCATTGCCATGCGCGAGGCAGGCCCTGCCGGAGCGCCGGCTTTCCTCCTGCTGCATGGATGGCCGCAAAGCTCCTACGCCTTCGAGCGGGTGATCGGCCGGCTGGCGGCCGACTACCGGGTCGTCGCCCCTGACCTGCCCTGCATCGGCGGCTCGCAAGACCTGCCCGGGGCTGGCGACAAGAGAACCCTGGCGAGACTGATGCGAGGCGTCGCCGAGGTTTGCGGGCTGCGGCAACTCGTGGCCGCCGGCCATGATGTCGGCGGCCAGATCGTGTTTGCCCTGTTGAGAGACCATCCGGACATCCTTTCCGGCGCGGCGATCATGGATGTCGTCATTCCAGGCATTGCGCCGTGGGAGAAGGTCATTCGCGATCCGCGGATCTGGCACTTTGCGTTCCATGCCGTCCCGGCCTTGCCGGAAACGCTGGTCAGCGGCCATCAGAGCGCCTATTTCGACTTCTTCTTCAATGTGCTTTCGAAGGATCGAGCCTCGATCCCTGACGACGCCAGGGAAATCTACGCCAAGGCCTATTCCCGGCCGGAAAGCCTCCAGGCGGGGTTCGACTGGTATCGCGCCTTTCCCGAGGATGCCAAGGCCAATGCCGCGCGGCCCGCGAAGCCGATTGCGATTCCGGTGCTGTATCTGAGGGGTGCGGCCGAGTCCGGCGACATCGGCGACTATGTCGATGGCCTGCGCGCCGCCGGGCTCTCAAATGTCGAGGGCGACATCATAGCCGACAGCGGACATTTCGTTGCCGACGAAAATCCCGATGCGCTTGCCGCCCGCCTGGCGCGCTTCCACGGGGAAATCAGCGCGGCAAGCTCCAGCTCTACATGGCGCCAAGCCTGACCAGCACGGCTTTCGGGATATCGTATTCGTGGATCACGGCGTCATGCTTGCGAAAGCCGCACAGTTCGCGCTGGATGAAATAGCCATGCACCGCCGCGGCCGCCTCCTTGAGCAGACGGGGGCGCAACTCATCGTCGCCATTGTCGCGCAGCCGGGCCAGGGTTTCTTCCACGCGCTGTCCGGCGCGACCGAGGGCGGCCGCCTTCTCGGCGAGGATTTCATGGCCAAGCGCGTCGAAAGTCGCCTCGGCAGCCGAAGTGCCGGCAAGATGAGATGGCGGACGCAAGGACATTTCAGTTTCCCTTCCCGAACACCATGCGGTGGGTAACGAATTCTTCGCCTTCCAGGCGCTGAAAGCCAAGCCGTTCATAAAAGCCGAAGGCCTCCGGCGGCGCGCGGGTGTTCAACACGGTGAAATATTGGCGAGCCCGGTCGATCACGGTCTCGACCAGCATGCGGCCAAGGCCGTTGCGGCGATGGCGTGAGCTGACGAACAGGTGCCGGACCCGGCCCTGGTCCCTGCCCTCGAAATAAGGATCGATGTTCAGCCCGCAAACGCCGGCGAGTTCGGCGCCATGCCATGCTCCAAACAGCGCCTCGCCCCGCCTCAGGAACTTGTTGCGGCCGCTTGCCCAGCCATCGCCCAGGCGCACCAGCATCCAGTAACCCTCCAGCCGGCTCTCTTCCTTCAACGCGTCGAAGGCCGCCACGGTTGGTCGCAAACGCTTGAGCACGTAGCCGATCCCTGGGCCGATTTCTGGGCCGACCTCTGGGCCGATTTCCGGGCTGGCCTCTGGCGATCCACCCATGCGCCTACTCCGCCGGCCGCGTCTCTTCCAGCACGCTTTCCTCGTGATAGAGGAAGCCGCCGGATTGGCGCTTCCACAGCCGGGCATAGAGCCCGTCGAGCGCCACAAGTTCGTCATGCGTGCCTTGCTCGACGATGCGGCCGCCGTCCAGCACTACCAGCCGGTCGAGGGCCGCGATCGTCGACAGCCGGTGCGCGATGGCGATCACGGTCTTGTTCTCCATCAGCCGCGTCAGATTCTCCTGGATCGCCGCCTCGATGTCGGAATCGAGTGCCGACGTCGCCTCGTCGAGGATCAGGATCGGCGCATCCTTGAGGAAGACGCGGGCGATGGCCACGCGCTGGCGCTGGCCGCCCGACAGCTTGACGCCGCGTTCGCCGACAAAGGCCTCGTAGCCCTGGCGGTCCCTGTTGTCGCGCAAGGTCAGGATGAACTCGTGCGCCTCGGCCTTCCTGGCCGCCGCGATCACCTGTGCGTCGGTTGCATCGGGTATGCCGAGCTTGATGTTGTCGCGCAGCGAGCGGTGGAACAATGCCGTGTCCTGGCTGACGACGCCGATATTGGCGCGCAGCGAATTCTGCGTCACACCAGAGACGTCCTGGCCGTCGATGGTGATCTGGCCGCTTTCGAGATCGTAAAGGCGCAGGATCAGATTGGCCAACGTCGTCTTGCCGGCGCCCGATGGCCCCACCAGCCCGACCTTCTCGCCCGGCTCGACGACAAGGTCGATGCCGTTCAGCACGCCGAACCCCTTGCCGTAATGGAACTCGACATTCTTCACGTCGATGCGTCCGCCCGTCACGACCAGCTCCTTCACGCCCGGTTCATCGGTCAGGCCGAGCGGCTGCGAGATCAGCGCCTTGGAGTTCTCAAGCACGCCGAGGTTTCGCAAGATGCCGTTCATCTGCATCATCACCCGGCCGAGCAGCATGTTGAGCCGCAGCACCAGCGACAGCGTAAAGGCGACGGCGCCGACGGTGATCGAACCCTCGACCCAGAGATAGACGGCAAAGCAGCCGATCGCCGTAATCATAACGCCCGAGAGCGTCGTCAGCGCCATGCGCACGCCGGTCAACCGGCGGGTGAAAGGCCGCAGCGCGTCGAGATAGATGTCGAAGCCGTTCCTGATGTAGCGGTCGTCGCCGTCGGCCGCGAACAGTTTCAGTGTTTGCACGTTGGAATAGGAATCGACGATGCGGCCATTGATCATCGAGCCCGCCTCGGCTGTCGCTTCGGCGTGCTTGCGGATCGCCGGCAGGTAGCGCCTGGCCAGAAAGCCGAAGGCGGTGATCCAGATCACCACCAATGCCGCCAGCCTGAGGTCCAGCCCTGCGACCAGGGCCAGCGTCGTCACCGTATAGACGATCATGAACCAGACGACCTCGATGAAGCTTTCCATCAGGTCGCCGGTCGCCTGCCCCGCCTGCCAGACTTTCGTCGCGATTCTGCCGGCGAAATCGTTCTGGAAGAAGGCGTAGGACTGGCGCGAGACGTGCCGGTGCGCCTGCCAGCGCACCAGATTGTAGAAGCCGGGCGTGATCGTCTGTTCGTCGACCAGCGCCGACAACCCGACGACCACGGTTCGGATGACCAGCACCACCGCGACCATGAACACAAGTTCGGGGCCGGCGGCGGTCCACAGCGCGTGCCAGCTCCGCTCGCCGGGCAATTGATCGAGAATATCGACCAGCCGCCCGACAAAATAGAACAGGCCGGCCTCGACCAGCGGCGCGATGCCGCCGATGACCAGCATGGCGAAGAAGGCGAACTTCGCCTGGCCGACATAGTGCCAGAGGAAGCCGGCGACGCTGGCCGGTGGCCGAAGATTCGCCGGCTCCCTGAACGGATAGACCCAGTTCTCGAACCAGCGGTAGACGGCTGTCATCATGCGGCGGCCATCATTCTGCGGCTTGTCCCTTTACAACTGCGTCGTTGGCGGCGTCGACCGGGCCGTCCTCGAGCAGGAACCCACCCGACTGGCGCTGCCAGAGCTGCGCGTAGAGCCCGCCTCTGGCGACCAGTTCCTCGTGCGAACCCTCCTCGATGACGCGGCCCTGGTCCATCACCACGAGCCTGTCCATCGCCGCGATGGTCGACAGCCGGTGCGCGATGGCGATGACGGTCTTGCCTTGCATGAGCCTGTAGAGATTCTCCTGGATGGCGGCTTCCGCCTCGGAATCGAGCGCCGACGTCGCCTCGTCGAGGATAAGTATAGGCGCGTCCTTCAACATAACGCGAGCAATGGCGATGCGTTGCCGCTGGCCGCCGGACAGTTTGACGCCGCGGTCGCCGACATAGGCGTCGAAGCCCTGGCGGCCGCTGTGGTCCGAAAGCGCCGATATGAAATCAAGCGCCTCGGCCCGCCGCGCCGCCTCGACAAGCATGTCATCGCTTGCATCGGGGCGGCCGTAGAGGATGTTCTCGCTCACGGAACGATGCAGCAGCGAGGTATCCTGTGTGACCATGCCGATCTGGGCGCGCAGCGAATCCTGCTTCACGCCGGCGATCTCCTGGCCGTCGATCAGGATCCGGCCGGATTCCAGGTCGTAGAAGCGCAAGAGCAGATTGACCAGTGTCGACTTGCCGGCGCCCGAGCGTCCGACGATGCCGACCTTCTCGCCCGGCTTCACCGCCAGCGACAGGTTTTCGATGACGCCCTTCTGTTTGCCGTAATGGAAGCGAATGTCCTCGAAGCGGATATCGCCTTTGGAAACGCCGATCTCCTTGGCCTCCGGCCTGTCCTCGACGAGGCGCGGCAGCGAGATGGAGGCAATGCCGTCCTGCACCGTGCCGATATTCTCGAACAGGCCCGACATTTCCCACATGATCCACTGCGACATGCCCCACATGCGGAGCACCAGGCCGATGACGACGGCGACCGCGCCGATCGTCACCGCTTGTCCCATCCATAGCCACAGCGAGATGGCGGTGACCGAGAACAACAGCAGCGCGTTCAGTATGTAGAGCGAGCCGAACAGCACCGTCACCAGCCGCATCGACCGGTAGACCGTGTCGAGAAAGCCCATCATGCCTTCCCTGGCGAAGGCGGCTTCGCGGCGCGAATGGGAAAACAGCTTGACCGTCTGGATGTTGGTGTAGCTATCGACGACGCGGCCGGTCATGGTCGAGCGCGCATTGGCCTGCTCCTCGCCGACCTTGCCCAGGCGCGGGATGAAAAAGCGCAGCAACAGGATGTAGCCGACCAGCCAGACGCCGAGCGGCGCGGCCAGCCGCCAGTCGGCCGAACCGACGATCAACAGCATGCCGAGGAAATAGACGATGACGTAGTTCAGGACGTCGATCACCTTGATGACGCATTCGCGCACGGCAAGTGCTGTCTGCATCAGCTTGGTGGCGATGCGGCCGGCGAACTCGTCCTGGTAGAAACTCATCGACTGCTTGAGCAGGTAACGGTGCACCTGCCAACGGATGCGCATGGGATAGTTGCCCATCAGCGTCTGCTGGTTGAGCAGCGAATGCAGCCAAACCGTGCCGGGCAGCGCAAACAACACGATGAAGGCCATGCCGGCGAGCTTCCAGCCCTCCGTCTGCAGGAACGTCTCGCGGTTCTGCCCCGACAGCCAGTCGACGATGCGGCCGAGGAAGCCGAACATCCACACTTCCGCGATGGCGATGGCCGCCACCAGCACCGCATCGACAAGGATATAGGGCCATGCGCCGCGCGTATAATGCAGGCAGAAGGCAACCAACGTCTTGGGCGGCTCGACCGGTTCCGCGGACGGGAACGGGTCGAGCCTTCTTTCAAACCAGCTAAACAACAACATGGGGCATGCCTGTAAAATCTGTTTTCCGCCTACGCGGCTTGGCGACGTTCAAAATCCTCGGACCGCATGGCGTCGAGGGCCGACGCTCCGGAATCATCCGATGCGTCGGCCCTGCTTCGCGCAATATAGGGGCTCGCCGGCTTTTCGCCGACAGGCACCTTTGTCGATCCTGACGACACGGTGCCAGTGCGGTTTTTCGCGCCCGGCCGGATCAGCCGGATAATCCGGCGCACCAGCGACGGCCGGCTCGGGTCGGGAACCGCGTGCGAGAAATCGACATCCGGCAGCATGCCGCGATGCGGACGCCGGCGCACTTCGGCATGAACCGCCGACGAATAGGTGTCGCCGATCAGCAGCGCCCAGGTCGGCAGGCGGTGGACATGCAGGCTCCTCGAGCCCGGTATTCTGTATGGATCGAACATCGGTCCGTCCTCCGTGTTGAAATAGAGATAAAAAGGATGATCGACATCGTGCCGCGGGATCGGCGGCGGATCAGTCGGGACGCGTTGGGACGGGGCCATCGGCCCCTTCGGCAGCTTGAAAAACATCGCAGGATTCCTTCGAAGACCAGGGTATGGCTTCGGCGGAAATCGGTGCGGAAGTGTCTAAAAGATCAGGAGAAACGTCGTACCGAAACCGCCAGGGCGCAAGTAAGCCCACGGGTGGGGCGCTGGATGTGCATGGCCATCATGAATTACCCCTCCATCGGTTCGGGTTGACAATATTGGTCGTATACTCGACTTCGCAGAAAATGGCCACCCGCAGGTCCAGGAATTTCCAAAACCGCGAAGCAGCTGTGGCCGTTCTGCCACTTATTAGAAGGACGCGAAAGTGAACCGTGGTCTCCGCATCGCGCTCTACCAGCCTGACATTGCCGGCAATACCGGGACAATCCTGCGCTTCGCCGCGTGTCTCGGGCTTGGCGTCGACATCATCGAGCCGGCCGGCTTTCCGCTCTCCGACAAAGCGCTCAAGCGCGCCGGCATGGACTACCTCGAAATGGCGGCCTTGACCCGGCATGTCGACTGGCATGCCTTCGAGGAGTGGCGCAAGGTCCGCGCGGATCGGCTGGTGCTGCTGTCGACCAAGGCTGCGACCCCCTACACCGACTTCAGCTTCACCGACCGCGACATCCTCCTGTTCGGGCGCGAATCCGCGGGCGTGCCGGATCCAGTCCATCAGGCGGCGGATGTTCGGCTGACCATCCCGATGCGGCCCACGGCGCGCAGCCTCAACGTCGCCCTTTCCGTGGCCATGGTGGCGGGCGAAGCCATCCGGCAACTCGGCTAGGGGATCGCCGGCAGCGCGGTCAGCGGTGATTTTTGCCCAGGCGCACATCCGCCTTCTCCTTCGTTTGCACATCCAGGCTTTCTTGGCTACAAGCTCAACTTAACTTGAGGTCAAGCGGAAAATTACGAGATGGCACCAGCGTTGGAATTGACGGTCGGCCAGATGGCCGCGCGCAGCGGCGTGGCGGTGTCGGCGCTGCACTTCTATGAAGCCCGCGGGCTGATCCGCAGCCACCGCACCTCCGGCAACCAGCGCCGCTACGGCCGCGACGTGCTGCGCCGGGTGGCCATAATCCGGATTGCCCAGGAGGTCGGCATCTCGCTCGCGGAAATCGGTGCCACGCTTGAATCATTACCTGAAGGCCGCACGCCGACCCGCGAGGATTGGAATCTGCTTTCAACGGCTTGGCGCGATGACCTCGACCAGAAGATCAGCCAGCTAAAGAAGCTGCGCGACGGCCTGACCGACTGCATCGGCTGCGGCTGCATGTCGATCGACAAATGCCCGCTTCGCAACAAGGGGGATCGGCTGGCGAGGGAGGGAACGGGCGCGCGGCGGTTAATTGCACCCTGAATAGAACAATGCGATTATCGCGCGATAAGGGAGGAATGTCTGTGTTAGGACACCTAATCCAGGCTGAAGAAGAGACACAACTCATCACGATCTACCGGATCGATTCTGGCGGCATGCCAACCCTCTATACGTCCGTGAGTTTTGACGAGGCGCGAAAAATGGGCCTGGAAAAATTCAGCAACCTACTTGGCGAGAACCTAATTCTAGATTCTCCAAAATTGCGCGATCTATTTTTGTTGTAATATTCCTCAATCCGCCGCCGGCAGCCGCCTGATCGTGAACTCGATCAGATCGCCCGGGCGCTCGAACCAGCTTTCGATCTCGGTCCAGTAGGCCTGCTTGGGGAAGCGCTCGAACCATTCCTTGGCCTTGAGGCGGGCATCCGAGCGCGGCAGGACGAAGGTCTCGCGCAGGAAACCGTCGCGCGGCATGCGCGCGCGTTCGGCCCGGCTTTGGTCGAGCCTTTTCTTCAGGCCATCCAGCGGCGGTCTTGCCGGGGTGCGCACGAAACAACTCCTTGCACCTAGCGCATGACCCCGAAATCGAGTTTCGGAAAGGATCATGCGCAAAACCAAAGTGACTTGACCCTGTCCCTCAAGAGATTAGGGATCGCGCCCGGAAAAGACGAGTCTTTTGTCGACTCACCGCCCCGCAAACCGGAGACGGCACTTGGAACGACCTGAAATACCGGCGGGGCTACCCGCCGACATCGAAGAGAAGAAGATGAAGGCCCGGCTTTGGTTCGAGGCGCTGCGCGAGCGCATCTGTGGCACTTTCGAGCAGATCGAGCAGGACCTCGGCGGGCCGCTGGCCTCCTGGTCGCCCGGCCGCTTCGAACAGACGTCCTGGGAACGTGACCACGGCAAGGGCGGCGGCGGCACCATGTCGATGATGCATGGCCGCGTCTTCGAGAAGGTCGGCGTCCACACATCGACCGTTCATGGCGAGTTCTCGCCCGAATTCAGGAAGCAGATGCCTGGCGCCGAGGAAGACCCGCGCTTCTGGGCATCGGGCATTTCGCTGATCGCGCACCCGTGGAATCCCAACGTTCCGGCCGTGCACATGAACACGCGCATGGTCGTCACTTCAAGGCATTGGTTCGGCGGTGGCGCCGACCTGACGCCGGTGCTCGACCGCCGCCGCACGCAGGACGATCCCGACACGACAGCCTTCCACCGTGCCATGCAGTTCGCTTGCGAGAAGAACGCCGGCGTCGCCGATTATCCGAAATTCAAGGCCTGGTGCGACGAGTACTTCTTCCTGCCGCATCGCAACGAGCCGCGCGGTACCGGCGGCATCTTCTTCGACTGGCTGCATTCGGGCGACGAGAAGGGCGGCTGGAACGCCGATTTCAACTTCGTCCAGGATGTCGGGCGTTCGTTCCTCGTCGTCTACGGCCACCTGGTGCGCGCCAACTTCAACGAGAACTGGACCGATGGCGACCGCGACGAACAGCTGATCCGCCGCGGCCGCTATGTCGAATTCAACCTTCTTCACGATCGTGGCACCATCTTCGGGCTGAAGACCGGCGGCAATGTCGCCTCGATCCTGTCCAGCCTGCCGCCGGAGGTGCGCTGGCCGTAACAAGATGGTGAGCGCGATGTGAAGCCGCATTGATGTCCCATTTGTCGAATCTGGGCGCGGAATGTGACGCCAGGAATATCTTTTTCGTCTAATATCCATTTGAAAAAACTGGGTTATTTGTCGCATTTGGGTCGGGAAGCGCCGGTGGTTTGCCTGAGGGCAATTCCAGGAAATGCAACCGCTTTCCCTTCGGAATTGCGTCGGAACAAGGTTAGCCGCGACTCGACGCGACCGGACGACCCAAAGACGACGCGGGACCATCCTCGTCACAAAGGATGCCCGCTCTTCCAGGAGTGCATCAGCATGAGAAAGATCATCGTTTCCGCTGCCGCGGCCGCCCTTCTTGCTTCCGGTTCGGTGGCGTTCGCCGCCGTCAGGCACACCACCGGAACGGTCAAGACCTTCGATACGGCGGCCAAGAGCCTGGTTCTCGACAATGGATCGTCTTTTACGCTTCCCAAGACTTTCAAGGATCCTGGCCTGATGGTCGGCGAGAAGGTCAGAATTTCGTGGGACATGAGCGGCAAGAACAAGGTTGCCGAGGTAGTCAAGATCGTGAAGTGATGGCCTGCCCGCTGGGTTAGCGTAAGAGGGCGGAGCAGCGCTGCTCCGCCTTTTCACCGTTGACCGCAACCAATACCACCCCATCTGTGTTATGGTCTTCACCCTGCCCGTGGTCCGGCCCCAAGGCCGCACAGCGGGCCAAGAAGATGCGGAGCTCCGGCCTGTCCCTGCAGGGCAGTCGATCCGGCTCCATGGAGGAAGAGGAGAAATCCCATGAAGCAGTTCCACTGCGGATCGCTGGTTCCCGGCTGCGACTGGCACACCCGTGCCGACGAGGAGGCGGAGGTCATGCGCCGTGCCGTCGAGCATATGCGCGAGACGCATGGCGAGACGATCATCCGCGAGACGATGATCGAGGCAATCCGCTCCCGAATTGAGAAGGCCCGCGACGCGGCGTAGGGCGCGGCGGGGGGCTGTCGGTCTTGGCAAAGAACCGCGGCGGCGCTCGGGTAGCGTGCGTCGAGCCGATTTATTTCGACGCGTGGCCTGCGCCTCAAAAATTAGATTTGCTCCAGCTAAAATAAACCGTGCGGTAACTGAACCCGTGCGATCGTCGAACTGATATCCAGACTACAGGGGGCTGCCAGAGAAGCCCGTCGCCGTCAGGCACTGGTCCGGAATCGGTGGGGCGAGGTGTTTCGCGGATGCGCGAAAAGTCCGGCAATCGTGCGAGTTTGTGCGCAACGGCGCTCCTGCCGTGGGCGCTCCTCGGCACGCCACCGGCGGTTGCCCAGGAATTTACGACATCGCTCATCGACATCCACCAGGGCTCGCCGCTCAGCGACAAGGCGAGAGGCCTGGGTGACGCCGGGTATGAGTTGCAGACCGGAAGCCGGGTATCGTTCAACCAGTGGTACCAGACGAACTGGGTCGACATGCATGTGGACCTGATGACGCAGATAACGCAAGACACCGGTATCCTTTGGGGGTTTGGCACCGGGGAACAGGCCGAGAAGTATCGGATCGAGCCCAGCCTCAAGCTTGGTTTCCTCACACAACTGCATCCGAGTGCGAACAGCATACTGTCCCTGTCGTTCACCACGACCTTCGGCGGCAAGCTCACCGAAAAGCCCTGCCAGGCCGATTATGGCGATCTGGGCACCTACAGCGTCAATTGCAGGCTCGCCGCTGGCGAGATGGCGCCCGAGGAAACCTTGAAATATCTGGTTAACGCTAAACCGGAGAGCCAGCATCTCTGGCTGAATTACCGTGTTACTTTCTGATCGCGAGGGGCCGGGCACGAGATGTGGCGTGGCCGCCGGAGATCTGCGGTCGTCCGTCCTAGCTTCTGTTGAACCGGGGTAAGATCATGTCAAATGCGCGTTGGAAGTTCGGTATCGCCACGGCCCTCGCCCTTCTGCCGGCTTCCATGGCGGCGGCTCAAGAAGCTGGCGGTCCGGATCCGCTATCCGCGCTCTGCATGGGCGGCCGGGCGAACGCGTCCATATGCCTGAGCGCAACCTTGCCGGCGGCGACATCGCAGACCTTGCAAGGCTGGATGAGCCCGGATGTCGGAGCCGCATGGCGTGCCGGCTACAAGGGCCAAGGCGTCACCATCACGATCGTCGACGATTTCTCCAGCACATCGAAGTTCAGCGGCAATTTCGGCATCGGCACGCAGACCCAGCGCCACGGCGAATGGACCCGTGAAGAAGCCAGCATGGTTGCGCCCCTGGCAAACATAAGGTCGAAAGACTTTTCCACCAGCTCATCGGTCGCGCTGTCGCCGGGCCTGAACGTGCTCAATCTGAGCTATGGCATGTACGCCAAAGCGGGTTACAGCCCCAGCCAGATCGGATGGAGCGCCGAGGAAGCCTCCATCATCTCCTATGCCACCAAGGGAACGGCCGTGGTTTCAAAGGCCGCGGGCAACGACGCGGTTGCCGTGGGCGGCGTCACCAGCGGCCAGCAGGACTATCTTGACCTCGCTTTGGTCGGAAAGGCATCCGCGATTTTCGTCGGCGCGCTCAACAGCAACGGCACGACGTCGAACAAGGCCAGCATGGCCTGGTACTCCAACATCGCCGGCTCCAACCAGGCTGTGCAGAGCCATTTCCTGGTCGTGGGTGTCACCGGGGACAAGACCGGCCTTTACGGCACCTCTTTCGCCGCGCCGATCGTTGCCGGCTATGCCGCGATCGTGGGCAGCAAGTTCACCAAGGCAACGCCGACCCAGATCACCAACCAGTTGCTGAATACGGCCCGTACCGACACGCTGGCCAACTATAGCGCCTCCGTCTATGGCAAGGGCGAAGCAAGCCTTTCGCGTGCCCTAGCTCCGCTGTCGATCAAGTAGCGGCACGGAATCGCAGGGTAACACCGGCATTCACCCCGCGGTTCTGGCCTACGTTTCAAGGGCCTCCGCGGCGCGCTTCATCAGAGTGTCGCGATCGGGCGCAAAACCCGCATCGACCCATTCCGCTTCCAGATTCTTGAGGATTTCGCCCAGCTTCGGCCCCGGCGTTGCACCGAGCGCCGTCAGATCGGCCCCTTTCAGCGGAAACACCGGTTTTTCCCATTTGAGCGCAAAGGCAAGCAGGCGCGAAAAGCCGCCCGCTTGAAGCAATGCATTGTTATCCTCGACAGCGCGCACCCGCGCCGCGGCAAGCGAAAGCCGCAGGCGGTCGACAAACCCTTGCCGGTGGCCGCGATAGAGTTTTTTCGCCAGTTCGCCCTCGGTCGTCTTCGGCTCCACTGCCGTGGTGAGCGCCCAGTGGAGCAAGCGGTCGGCTTCGGCGGTCGAGAACCTGAGCCTCTCGGCCAGCGTCTTCATGCGCGCTGCATCCGGCGGCACGATCGCCTCCAGCCGCAGCATCGGATCCACCGCCCAGCCCAGGTCTTTCTCGGCCTTGGTCAACCCGTGGATCGCATCGATGCCCCATTTCTCGCTTTCCGGCAGCGCGGCGGTCAGGACACCGGCCTGCCGCATCCAGAGCAGCGCCCGCGAGGGATCGGCCGCCGACAAAAGCTTCTTCAGCTCGGACCAGATGCGTTCCGCCGAGAGTTGGCCGAGACCCTCCTTCAGCCGGGCGCAGGCCTTCAGTCCCTCGGCATCCGGCCGGCCGTCGCCATACCAGGCAAAGAAACGGAAGAAGCGCAGGATGCGCAGATAATCCTCGCGGATGCGCGCCTCCGGCTCACCGATGAAGCGCAGCCGGCGCGCCTTGATGTCGGCGATGCCGCCGACAAGGTCGACAACCCGTCCGTCGGCCTCCGCGTAGAGCGCGTTGATTGTGAAATCGCGCCGCTCGGCGTCGAGCTTCCAGTCGCGCCCGAACGACACCCTGGCACGGCGGCCATCGGTCTCGACATCGGCGCGCAAGGTGGTGATTTCGTAGGGTTTGCCGCCGGCGACCACCGTGATCGTGCCATGCTCGATACCGGTCGGCACCGCCTTGAAGCCTTCCGCCACGGCGCGGCGAATGGTTTCCTGCGGCAGGCAAGACGTGGCGATGTCGATGTCGGTGACAGGCTGGTCCATCAGCACGTTGCGCACCGCGCCGCCGGCGATACGTGCCTCCTCACCGCCTTCGGTGAGCACGCCAAGCAGTCGCTGCAAATGCTTGTCGGAGAGCCAGACAGCCCTGCCCGCGATCGAAACACTCACGCATAGAGCCTTTCATAGAGCGTACGGATGATACCGGCGGTGACGCCCCAGATGCGCCGGTCGCCATAGGGCATGTCGTAGAAGAACCATTCGAGATCGTTCCACATGCGGCTGTCGCGCTTGTGATTGGCGGAGTCCATCAGGAAGCGCAGCGGCACTTCGAAGGCGGCATCGACCTCGTCGACGTTCAGGGTCAGCTGGAAATGTGGCCGCACGATGCCCAGCACCGGCGCGATGCGGTAGCCGCTGCCGGCGACGTAATCGGGCATGCGGCCGATGATCTCGATGCGATCGGGGCTAAGGCCGATCTCCTCGAAGGTCTCGCGCAGCGCCGCCGCCTCCGGGCTCGCATCGGTCGCATCGATCGTGCCGCCCGGGAAAGCCACTTGGCCGGAATGGTTGCGCAGCTTTTCGGCACGTTTGGTCAGCAGAACCGTCGCCTCGCCGTCATGGTCGACCACCGGGATCAGCACCGCTGCATTGCGCAGCGGCTTGCTCGGATTGAGGCGCGGATGGCCGGGATTGAAGCGGTGATCGCCATAGTCGTCGCCGGCATGCGCGCCCGGCTGCGCGGCGAAACGCGCGCGAAAATCCGCCGATGAGAACGGCGCCGGCGATATCTGGTCCATCACGCGCTCAACCGCTTCAACTGATCCGCCGGCATGATCGGAAACACGGCATTCTTCGAACGCACCGAAAACATCGTCCTGCCGTCGATCTCGATCTCCTCGCCGTGCCCAACCAGTTCGTACATGACCGGCCGCGCCACCAGCGCCTCCAGCCTGCCGCGCACCAGCAGATAGGGCTTCAAACCGCCGGTCTCGTTCTCGTCGACGAAGCGCAGCGGCCGTTCCGGTCCGGCCTCGACCACGTCGCCGACATTGGTGCGGAAGGTGATTACCTGATCCTCGCCTTCGCCCGAAACATCCATTTCGACGGCGATGAACGGCGCATCGGCAACGCGGATGCCGACCTTTTCCACCGGCGTCACCAGATAGGTTCTGCCGTCGGCGTCCTTGCGCAGCACGGACGAGAAAAGTTGCACCAGCGGCATGCGGCCGATCGGCGTGCCGAGGTAGAACCAGGTGCCGTCGGCCCTGATCTCCATGTCGAGATCGCCGCAAAAGTCCGGATTCCAACGCTCGACCGGCGCCGCGCCCTTGCCGGCACGGGCCGCGCGCGAGATCAGCGCCTCGAGGCCTCGAGCCTCGGTGGCCTGCGTAAGGCTTTGCCGGCGATGTTCGTGGTGTTCCGTCATCGTCACGAAATAGTCACTGTTGTTCCGCTTGTCAGCCTAAGTCTGTGATTTAAGTTCAACCATAGGCGCTCCGCGAGGCCGAATCGCGGCGCCTATGGTATGGTGCGGGCCAGCATTTCCAAACCATGGCATTTCCAACCAAAAGGGTCGATGCGGCATGAGCGTGATGGTCAAGGAAAGCCCGATCAGTGAAACGGACATGATCGCCGAGGCCGAGAAGGCGCTTGCCGACATCTCCAGGATCCGCGACGGGGTTGGCCGGGTGATCTTCGGCCAGGAGAACGTCGTCGAGCGCACGCTGGTGGCGCTGCTGGCCGGCGGCCACGCGCTGTTGGTCGGCGTGCCGGGCCTCGCCAAGACCAAGCTGGTCGAGACGCTGGGCGTCGTGCTCGGGCTCGATTCACGCCGCATCCAGTTCACGCCCGACCTGATGCCGTCCGACATCCTCGGCTCCGAGGTCATGGAGCAGGACGAGACCGGCAAGCGCTCCTTCCGTTTCATCTCCGGCCCGATCTTTGCCCAGTTGCTGATGGCCGACGAGATCAACCGCGCCTCGCCGCGCACGCAGTCGGCGCTGCTGCAGGCGATGCAGGAATACCATGTCACCATTGCCGGCGCGCGCTACGATCTGCCCTCGCCCTTCCATGTGCTGGCGACGCAGAACCCGCTTGAGCAGGAAGGCACCTACCCGCTGCCCGAAGCCCAGCTCGACCGCTTCCTGATGCAGGTCGACATCCTCTACCCCGAAATCGAGGCCGAGCGCCGCATCCTTCTGGAAACCACCGGCGTCGAGGACGCGAAGGCAACCAACGTGCTGCAGCCGGCGCGGCTGAAGGAAATCCAGACGCTGATCCGCCGCATGCCGGTGCCGGAAAGCGTCGTCGAGGCGATCCTTACCCTGGTGCGTTCGGCGCGTCCGGGCCAAGGCAATGCCGACACCGACAAGCATGTCGCCTGGGGTCCAGGCCCGCGCGCCAGCCAGGCGCTGATGCTGTGCACCAGGGCACGCGCGCTCTACGACGGACGGCTGGCGCCCTCGGTCGACGATGTCAGGGCGCTGGCCGAGCCGGTGCTGCAGCATCGCATGGCGCTGACCTTCGCCGCCCGCGCCGAAGGCACCAGCGTGCGAGACGTGGTGGCGAAGCTTGTGAAAGCTATTTGATGGCGCGTATCGGCGAAGTCCAGGGTCCGGCAGCGACGCGTGACGCGCTCGCCCGCGGCCGGTTGCGGGCTTCGCTTGTGCCCGACCTGCTGGTCGAGGCGCGCCGTATCGTCAACACGGTGATCGCCGGCTGGCATGGCCGCCGCAAGCGCGGCATCGGCGAAAATTTCTGGCAGTTCCGGCCCTATGTCGAAGGCGATTCCTCGCGTATCGACTGGCGCCGCTCGGCCCGCGACGACCACACCTATGTGCGCGACCGTGAATGGGAAGCCGCCCATACGGTCTGGCTGTGGGCCGACCCCTCGCCGTCCATGCTCTACAAATCGACGGGTGCCAGTGTTTCCAAGCAATCGCGCGCGCTGGTGCTGACGCTGGCGATGGCCGAGCTCCTGTCGCGCAGCGGCGAGCGCATCGCTTGGCCTGATCTGACCGATCCGTTCACCGCCCGCAACGGCGCCGAGCGCATCGCCGCCCAGCTCATGCATGCCGGCGATCTGCCGGCTAAACCCGATCTCTCCGATATCAGGCGCTTCTGCGACATCGTCATCGCCAGCGATTTCCTCGATCCCGTCGAAGAGACCATGGCCTGGCTCGACGTGCTCGCCCGACACGGCGTGCGCGCGCATCTGATCGAGGTCGCCGACCCGGCCGAGGAAACCTTCCCCTATGCCGGCCGCACCGAATTCACAGATCCCGAGACCGGCGACAAGCTGACCGCCGGCCGCGCCGAGATGCTGGCCGACGAATATCGCCTGCTCTACACCGCGCGCCGCCAGGAACTGGCCGGTTGGTGCAAGCGGCTCGGCTGGAGCTTTACCGTCAACCACACCGACCGGCTGGCTTCCGACGCGCTGGTACGCCTGCACATGGCGATGACCGCCGATGGCTCTTATGCCGGGCTGACCGCCGGTCATGCCGGGCTGACCTCCGGTCACGCCGCCAAGGCCGCCGGTGGCGGCCTTGCCGAAAGGGTGGTCGGCGCATGAGCTGGCTGCCGCTCTCCTTCGGCGCCCCCATGGTGCTGTGGGGCCTGCTGGCGCTGCCGGTGATCTGGTGGCTGCTGAGGCTCACCCCGCCCAAGCCGCAGACCGAGGTGTTCCCGCCGCTGAAGATCCTGGCCCGTGTGCTGAGGCGTGAGGAAACCCCGCAGCGCAGCCCGTGGTGGCTGACTCTGCTCAGGCTGCTGATGGCGGCCCTCGTCGTCGCGGCATTGGCCGAACCGGTCTTCAACCCGCGCGAAAAGCTGCCGGCCGAGGGCGCCGCACTTGCCCTGGTCATCGACAATGACTGGGCCAGTGCCGCCGACTGGAACAAGCGCGTCGCCACCGCCGAGCGGCTGATCAATGACGCCGGCTCGAACGGCGTGCCTGTTGTCATCGCCTTCACCGCGGAAAAGCCCAATGCGGAGATCGGCCCCTTCGATGCCGCCGCCGCACTCGACCGGCTGCGCGCCGCCAAGCCGCGGCCGATCCCGACCGACCGGCCCGCCGTCTATGCCCGCGTCGCCGGCGTGCTGGAGAGCTTGCCCGGCGCCAGCGTCGCCGTGCTGGCCGATGGCCTGGCGGCCAAGGGCGACGAGGCCGCCTTCAACACGCTGTTGTCGAAAAATGCCGCCCGCGTCGTCTGGGCGGTGGCCGACCGGCTTTCCCTGACCGGCCTGACATCAGCCGAAAACCAGATCGACGGCTTTGGCCTGACCGCCGTTCGCGCGCCCGGCGATCCCGCCCCGGCGCAGGTCACCGCCGGCGCCTTCGACGACAAGGGCCGCCGCATAGCCGATGCGACGCTGACCTTCGCCCCGGGCGAAGCTACGGCCACCGGCACCATGGCGGTGCCGTTCGAATTGCGCAACGACTTCGCCTCGATCGCGCTCGACGGCGAACGGCACGCGGGTGCCGTGCGCGTGCTCGACGAAAGCTCCAAGCGCCGCCGCGTCGGGCTGTTGTCGCAGGCCGAGGCCGACCAGGCGCAGCCGCTTCTGTCGCCGCTCTACTACATCAGGCGCGCGCTACAGCCCTTCGCCGATCTGGTCGAACCCTCCAGCGCCGATCTCGCCGACGCCATCCCGCAGATCCTCGACCAGAAGCCGGCGATGATCGTCATGGCCGATATCGGCACCATTCCCGCGCAGGTCCGGCAAAGGCTGGTCGACTGGGTCGACAATGGCGGCACGCTGGTGCGTTTCGCCGGCTCGCGGCTGGCCGCCGCCGGCAATGACGATGATTTGCTGCCGGTCCGCCTGCGCACCGGCGAGCGTTCGCTCGGCGGCGCGCTGTCATGGACCTCGCCGCAGCCGGTCACCGAATTTCCCAAGGCCGGCCCGTTCGCCGACCTGGCGCCGCCGACCGAGGTCACGGTGACCAGGCAGGTGCTGGCCGAACCGACACCCGATATCGTCGAGCGCACCTGGGCGGCCCTTGCCGACGGCACGCCGCTGGTCACCGGGCTGAAGAAGGGCAAGGGCACGCTGGTGCTGTTCCATGTCACGCCCGAAGCGACATGGTCGAACCTGCCGATCTCGGGCAGTTTCGTCGAGATGCTGCGCCGCATCGTGCAGCTGTCGCGCAACCAGGGCGCGATGATCGCGAACGCCGAAGCCGCCGCCACGTCGCTGGCACCCTATCGCATGATCGCGGCCGACGGCTCGCTGGTGCCTCCGACACCGGATGCGCGACCGCTGGTGCCGGGTGCAGGCGCACTGCCGGTGACCTTCGAGAACCCGCCCGGGCTCTACGGCTCGGAAACCGGCGTCTTCGCCCACAATCTGCTCGACGCTGCAAGCACGTTCGAGCCGCTGGCGCGCCCGCAAGTGACGGTGCCGGTCACCACGGTCCAATATGCCTTCGATGAATCGCACAACCTGAAGGGTACGCTGGTCGCGGCGGCTCTGTTGCTGATGCTGCTCGACACACTGGCGGTATTGTGGATGGGCGGCCTGTTTTCGCGCCGGCCGCGCCGTGCTGGCGCCGCTGCAACCACCGCCGCGGTGCTGATCGCGCTTGGCGCCCTGTTCGGCCATGCCGATGTCGCGCGCGCCGACGATGCCAAGCCGGGTGACCAGGTCGCTATCGAGGCGATCTCAAAAACCCGCATCGCCTATGTGCTGACCGGCGTGCCGGGCGTCGATTCGATCAGCCGCGCCGGGCTCGAGGGCCTGACCCGCTTCCTGATCGAGAAGACGGCGCTCGAACCTGGCGCGCCGGCCGGCGTCGACATCTCGAAGGACGAGCTGTCCTTCTATCCCCTGATCTACTGGCCGATCGACCCGGCGGCACCGATGCCGAGCCAGGCCGCGATCGCCCGCATCGACGCCTATATGCAGCAGGGCGGCACCGTGCTGTTCGATACGCGCGACCAGTTCGCCAACGGCATCGGCGCCGATTCCACCAGCCCGGCGACCGAGCGGCTACGTGACATCCTCGGCAACCTCAACGTGCCGCCGCTGGAGCCGGTGCCGTCGGACCATGTGCTGACCAAGTCCTTCTTCATCCTGCCCGAGTTTCCTGGCCGTTTCGCCGGCAGCCCGCTCTGGGTCGAGGCGTCGCTCGATGCCAGCAATGCCGACAACCGGCCGGTGCGCACCGGCGACGGCGTGTCGCCGATCATGATCACCGCCAATGATTTCGCCGGCGCCTGGGCGGTCGACGAGAATGGCGATCCGCTGCTGCCGACCGTGCCGGCCGACCCGATGCAGCGGGTCTATGCGCTGCGCGCCGGCGTCAACATCATGATGTACATGCTGACCGGCAACTACAAATCCGACCAGGTGCATGTTCCGATCCTGCTCGAACGGTTGGGGCAGTAGGATGATGCTCTTTCTTGCACCGACGCCGATCGACGCTCCCCTGATGCGGGAGGATAAGGCATGAACTGGTCGATCTCCTTCGAACCGCTGATCTCCTGGCCGTTTTTGGCCCTGGTGCTGGTGCCGTTGGCATTGCTGGCGCTCGTCGGCCTGTGGTTTCGCCAGCGCGGCGCGGTCCTGCGTTTCGTCGCCCTTCTGGCGCTCGCCGCCGCCCTTTTCAATCCGGTGTTCCTCAATGAGGAGCGCGAGCCGCTGAAGAGCGTCGTCGCACTGGTCGTCGACCGCAGCCAGAGCCAGGACATTGGCGACCGCACCAAGCAGACCGACGAGGCCGTGGCGGGGTTGCAGCAACGTCTTGGCCGCTTCAAGCAGTTCGACGTCCGCGTCGTCGAAGCCGGCAAGTCCGACGCCGCCGAGGAGCGCACCGAAACGAGGTTGTTCGGCGCGCTGGAAGGCGCCTTCCGCGACGTGCCGCCCTCGCGCATCGGCGGCGCCATCATGATCACCGATGGCGAGGTGCATGACGCGCCCTCGGGTGCGCCCGACTTCAACGCACCGCTGCATGCCCTGATCACAGGCAACGACCACGAAAAAGATCGCCGCATTCGCTTCGAGAACGCGCCGCGCTTCGGCCTCGTCGGCAAGCCGCTCGACATGACCTATCGCGTCATCTCGACCGAAAACGAGACCGGACCGGTCGACGTGCGCGTTTCGGTCAATGGCGAACAGGTCGCGGTCGAGCATGCCACCGTCGGCCAGGCCATGCCGCTGCAGGTGACCATTCCGAGTGCCGGCCGCAACATCATCGAACTTGCCATCGACCGCGAGCCGGGCGAACTGACCGACACCAACAACCGCGCCATCGCGCTGGTCGACGGCATCCGCGAGAACCTGCGCGTGCTGCTCGTTTCGGGCGAACCGCATGCGGGCGAGCGCACCTGGCGCAACCTGTTGAAATCCGACGCCTCGGTCGATCTCGTCCATTTCACCATCCTGCGGCCGCCGGAGAAGCAGGACGGCACGCCGATCAATGAATTGTCCCTGATCGCCTTCCCGACCCGCGAGCTGTTCGTCGAGAAGATCAAGGATTTCGACCTCATCATCTTCGACCGCTACCAGCACCGCGACGTGCTGCCGATCCTCTATTACGATTACATCTCCGAATATGTCGAAAAAGGCGGCGCGCTGCTGATCGCCGCCGGTCCCGAATATGCCGGCGAGGCTTCGATCGCGCGCACGCCGCTGATGTCGGCCTTGCCGGCCATGCCGACGGGCGAAGTGGTCGACAAGGCGTTCTACCCGCGCCTGACCGAACTCGGCCAGCGTCACCCGGTGACGCGCGGCCTCGACGGTTCGGCCACCGAGCCGCCGCACTGGAGCCGCTGGTTCCGCACCATCGGCGTGCAGAATCCGCAAGGCGAAGTGGTGATGAAGGGTGCCGACAACCGGCCGCTGCTCCTGCTCGACCGCAAGGGCGAAGGCCGCGTCGGCATGCTTTTGTCCGATCAGGGCTGGCTGTGGGCGCGCGGCTTCGAGGGCGGCGGCCCGCATGTCCAGCTCTACCGGCGCATCGCCCACTGGCTGATGAAGGAGCCCGAGCTCGAGGAAGAGCGGCTGACCGCCGAGGGACGTGGCATGGTGCTGGAGATCCGCCGCCAGACGATGGCCGACGATCCCGGCCCGGCGCAGATCATCACCCCGTCCGGCAAGACGCTCTCCGTCAAGCTCGACAAATCCGAACCCGGCGTCTTCCTCGGCAGCGTCCAGACCAGCGAGATCGGCCTCTTCCAGGTCGCCAATGGCGATCTTACCGCGCTCGCCCATGTCGGACCGGTCAACGCGCCGGAATTCGCCGACGTCGTGTCCACGCAGGAGCGTCTGAAGGCGCCGGCGGAAGCCACCGGCGGCAGCGTGCGCCGGCTGGCCTCGTCCACGGGCAGCGACGTGACGCTGCCTTCCATCGTGCCGGTGCGCTCGGCCGGCGAAGCGTCGGGCAGCGACTGGATCGGCCTGCGCACCACCGACGATAGCGTCCTGAAGGCCGTGTCGCGCGTACCGCTGTTCGGCGGCTTCCTCGGCCTCGGCCTGCTGCTTCTGGCGATGGGCTCGATGTGGTACCGCGAGGGACGGTAGAGCGCCCTGCTCTACTCCTCCGGTTCAGTCGTGAACAGCAGCGGATAGCCCTTGGCCTTGCCGGCGTCGGTGGCCCGTGTCGCCTTGGTCTCGGCGACATCCCTGGTGAAGACCGCGACCACGCAGACGCCGTGCCGGTGCGCGGTGATCATGACCCGGTGCGCCTGGTCCTCGCTGAGCTTGAACTCGCCCTTCAGTACCGTCACCACGAATTCGCGCGGCGTGAAATCGTCGTTGACGAGGATGACCTTGTAGAGCTTCGGCCGCTCGGTCTGCGGCTTGACCTTGACGCGCGGCTTTGTGGTGATTTCAGGCATTCGAACCGACTGTTTCGCGATCGAGCTTAAGTCCGCATTTTGCCACGGGCGGCAGCGATCGTCCACTTGCGGACCGTCGGCGGCCGCGCCCGGTCCTTCACGATCATGTGGGGGATGGTCGGTAGCGGTTCAACGGCCCTGACGGCCGAGGATGCGGCGACTTGCGTCGGCATCCGCGCGGCGTTCCAGCCATGCCGCGATCGGCCATCCGGCAACGCAGATCAGCGTCACGCCCGCGAGCACGATCAAAAGCCACGCCTGCACGGGCGTGATGTAATCCCAGTTGCTGGAAATCGCCGGCGCGAACAACGAGGGCTCGGTGCGCCCGCTTGCAGGATCCGGCACGGGGCTGGCGGCGAGCAGAATCAACACCCTGGCGACGCCGGTGGCAACGAGGCCGCCGATCACCATGGAGCGAAAAATGGACGACGGCCGCCTCTTCATGCGGATTGTCCTACAGGACCGGCATTGCAAACGGGTTAAGCACGATCGAGATGCATGGCTGGAAGCCGCCGGTGTTCAGCTCATCGACCATGCCCTTGGCAGAAGGCCGCCCCAGCCGGTTTGCGGCTGGAGCGGCCTTGCCAGAACTGACCTCGAAGCTGATCAGGGCTTCTTCGGAGCGGCCTTCGCGGGGGCCATTTTCGCGGGAGCCATCTTCGCGGGGGCCTTCTTGACCGGGCACTTGTGCTTCTTGGTCACCTTGCAGGCGGTCTTCTTGGCGACCTTCTTCGGAGCAGCCTTGGCCGGAGCGGTGGTCGTGGCGGCAGCAGCCGGAGCGGTGGTCGTGGTGGCGGCAGCCGGGGCAGCGGTCGTGGTGGTGGCTGCGTTGCCGAGAACCGGCATCGAGAAGGCGAGAGCGACGGCGAGACCAAGGGCGGACAGGATGGACTTGTTCATGGCTTCATTTCCTTTTTATGCGGGTCGTTTTTGAGTGTCACTGGACCGGGTCGTTCGGTGTCACTCCAAGCAGCTTCAAAGCATTGGCGAGCATCCGGATGCCCTGCGCCTGTTTCTTGGCGGCGCAGTACCGGTTGCCCTTTCTCTGAAGTGCCTTTGCCGCGGTGACCTGCGTTGCCGTGGCGTGGGTTTCGAGGGCTTCATCAAATTGGTGGCTGAGATTGGCGCACCGTTCGCTCCGGGTGAGCGGCGCCTTTGCATCCGACTGTTCGACAGCGGCAGTGAGCAGGCCAAGGCCTAGCAAAACTCCCAACAAACTGACCGACAATCTTGGCATTGGTTTATCCGTGAACCCCGGAGACTAGCGTCGCAGCCGATGACCTGACCGCCACGGCACCGTTATGCCGGCCTACCTTTTCAGGAGTTTTTCCCGATTGTAGAATTTTGTTTCTGGATTGTGTCTGGCCAGGCCGGGGCCAGGCTGGGCGCCGCTTTCCATGTGGAGAAGGCGGAATTCATTCTCCCTTGAAAAGCAAGGCACTGGCCAACATATGGCCCGAATTCTATCGTGTGGCTCACCAGCCAAGAATGGCTTGGCCGGCAAACCAGACAGGGCAGCTGTGAAATCCGATGCGCATATACTGATCGTCGACGACGACAAGGGCATCCGCGACCTGCTTCAGGAGTTCTTCCAGAAGCGGGGGCTGCACACCTCGGTCGCCGCCGATGGCACCGAGATGGAGGCCATCCTGCGTCGCTCGCAGGTCGACCTCATCGTGCTCGACGTGATGCTGCCCGGCAGGAGCGGGCTGGAACTGTGCCGCGATCTGCGCGCCCAGTATACGACGCCTATCATCATGCTGACCGCCGTCACCGAGACGACGGACCGCGTCGTCGGCCTCGAGATGGGCGCCGACGACTATGTGCCCAAACCTTTCGACCCGCGCGAATTGCTGGCCCGCATCCGCGCCGTGTTGCGGCGCAATGGCGCCGCCGAGCCCAAGCGCGCCACCACCAAGCAGATATACCACTTCGCCGGCTGGACGATGGACTGCTCGCGGCGCCGGCTGACCGCGCCCGACGACGTCAGGGTCGAACTGACCATGGCCGAGTTCAACCTCTTGCAGACCTTCGTCAAGAGCGCTCAGCGCGTGCTGACCCGCGACCAGCTCATCGAACTGTCCGGCGGCGACAGCGACTATTCCTTCGACCGCAGCATCGACATCCTGGTCAGCCGGTTGCGGCGCAAGATGGAAGACGATCCCAAGACACCCAAGCTGATCCTTACCGTGCGCAGCGGCGGCTACCAGTTCCTGCCCGAGACGACCTCCGAATGAGACGCTTCCTGCCGCAGACCTTGCCTGTCTGGGTGCTGCTGATCGTCATCGCCGGCCTGCTGATCAGCCAGGTCGCGACGCTTTACATCGTGTCGCGCGACCGCGCCGCCACCAACGACGTGGTCGACCTCTACCGCCTCAACGACCGCGCCTTCTCGCTCGTGCAGTTGATGAGCGGCGCCACGCCGGAGGAGCGCAAGGCGACCGCCGCCGGCCTGTTCAACTCGACATATGCGCTCACCGTCTCGGACACGCCCGCCGTCACCTCCTCGATCGCCGGCGACGACGAACTGGCCGAGCTCGAGGACATCCTTGTCGGCCGGCTGTCGAAGTTCGGCATCACCGACGCGCGCGTGCGCCGCGATCCGGCGACGCGCGAAGCCGACGATGCAACCGGCGCGGCGCCGGGACCCGATATCGGCCAGGTCGAGCGGGACCTTCTGGTGCTGGCCGCCGATTTCGCCCAGAGCGAGAAGCTGACGGCCTCGCTGCGTTTTGCCGACGGCCAATGGCTGAACTTCACCGAACCGATCACGCCCGTCGGCCCGATCCTGAGCTTCGACAGCCTGCCGCTCTATGCGCTGATCGCCGGGCTGGTGGTGATCATGTCGATCTGGTCGCTGCGCCGGCTGACCGCGCCCTACCGGATGATGGAAACCGCCGTCAACCGGATCGGCAATGACCTCAAGAGCCCGCCGGTCACCGAGAGCGGCAGCCGCGAGGTGCGCGCCGCCGCCAAGGCGATCAATGCCATGCAGGCAAGGCTGCGCGAGTATGTGGAGGACCGTGAGCACCTGGCGGCAGCGCTCGCGCACGACCTGCGCACGCCGATCACCAGGATGCGGCTGCGGCTGGAGCTGCTGCGCAGATCACCGGCGCGCCAGGCGCTCGTCCACGATCTCGCTGACATCGAAAGCATCGCGAGTTCCGTGATAGACTTCGCCAAATTCGAGGTCACGGAGGAAAAGCCCGAGCGTATCGATTTCTGGTCGCTCGTGGAATCGGTCGCCGACAGCTACGAGACCGTCTCCTTCGACAATGACGACGCCCGCCCCCGCGGCCTGATCTGCATGGCGCGGCCGGTGGCCCTCAAGCGCTGCGTCACCAATCTGGTGGAGAACGCCGTTACCTACGGCACGAAGGCGCATCTCGGCCTCAGCCGCTCGGAAGGCACGATCACGCTCGCCATCCGTGACGAGGGGCCGGGCATACCCCAGGCCCAGATCGACGCCGTGTTCGGCTCCTTCGTGCGCCTCGAACAGTCCCGCAACCGCCAAACCGGCGGCCTCGGGCTCGGACTGACCATCGCCCGCAACATCGCGCGCGCGGCGGGCGGCGAAGTGCGCCTGTCCAACCATCCCGACGGCGGCCTGCTGACGGAGTTGCGCCTGCCGCTGGCAGCTTGAGCCTTATCAGGCCGCCTCAAACGTCAACTTGTCGCGGTGATCTTCCAGGCCAGCAGCGCGACGATGACCGCCGCCGTGAGCATTGTCGCCCAGCGGTGCCGCCCGAACGCATGCAGAACGAGAACGGCCAGAGCCGCGATCGACGCGGCAAGTGCCCCTTCGACATAGAAGAGCTGTCCATCGCCGACCGGTCCGCCGCTTGCGCCTCCGACACGGAAGAACTCCAGGATCGACCGGATCGCGATCACGATCAGCAACCCGAGCGCCGCTTGCGCCGCGCGCGCCGTCGACAGCCAGTTCAAGATCCGTTTCAAGGCGCCTCCCGATGCGACCCGAAAGCCCCCGGTTGACGTTGCCGGCTACCGCCGCAGCACCGCACTCAGCACATCACGAATACCGATCGCGCCGACGAAGCGCGACTGGTCGTCGAACAGCGCCACGGGTGCGGTCTGCGAGCGGTGCATGGCCAGCATCACGGTCTTCAGCGAGGTGCCGGGATTGGCCCAGAACACCTGCGCCAACTCCTCCGGCTGGCCCTCGACATCTGCGCAGGACACCCACACCGCCGGCTTGCCGTCGCGTTCGGCCGCCGCCACCAGCCCGTGCTCGTCGATCTTGAAACGCGTCGTCTTGCGCCGGTCGAGCCACACCCAGCCATTGTCGCCATGCTCAAGGTCGCGACGGTCGCGCATCACGTTCCAGGCGGTCAGCACCGACAGCGGGTTCACATTGGCGATGAAGTCGCGGACATAGTCGTTGGCGGGCCGCAGCACGATGTCTTCCGGCGCGCCGGTCTGGACGATGCGGCCGCCCTCCATGATGGTGATGTGGCTGCCGATCTTCAGCGCCTCCTCGAGATCGTGGCTGACGAAGATGATGGTTTTCTTCAGCTCCGCCTGCAGTTGCAGAAGCTCGTCCTGCAGCTTGGTGCGGATCAGCGGGTCGAGGGCCGAGAACGGCTCGTCCATCAACAGGATAGGCGCCTCGGTGGCGAAGGCACGCGCCAGGCCGACGCGCTGCTGCATGCCGCCCGAGAGCTCATGCGCGTATTTGTTCGACCATTGGTCGAGGTTGACCAGCTTGAGCTGGCGGTGCACCCGCTCCTTGCGCTCGGCATCCGGCACACCGGCGAGTTCGAGGCCGAGGCCGACATTCTCCTCCACCGTGCGCCATGGCAAGAGGCCGAACTGCTGGAACACCATCGCCACCTGCTTCTGCCGCAGCCGCCGCAAGGTCGGCTCGTCGCAGGTGACGACATCGACCGTGCGGTCGCCGTCCTTGACCAGCACCTGGCCGCGCGACACGACGTTGAGCCGGTTGACCGCCCGAAGCAACGTCGACTTGCCCGAACCCGACAGGCCCATGAGGACGGAAATCTCGCCTTCATGCACGGTCAGGCTGGCTCCGGCGCAACCCAGCACATTGCCGGTCTTCTCGAGGATTTCGGCCCGGGTGGCGCCCTTGTCGATCATCGCCAGCGAACCCGCCTGGTCGGCGCCGAAGACGATATCGACATTCCTGAAATCGACGGCGACGGTCATTTCTTGCCTCCAACGCCAATGCGGGTCATCCGGTCGAGCACAATGGCGAGCACGACGATGGCGAGACCGGCCTCGAGGCCAAGGTCGATGCGGCGCGAACCGAGCGCGCGGTTGATTTCCGTGCCCAGACCGCCGGCGCCGATCAGCGCGGCGAACACCACCATCGACAGCGACAGCATGATCGACTGCGTCAGGCCCGCCATGATGGTGGGCAGCGCCGAGGGCAGCTCGACCTTCCACAACAGCTGGCTCTTGGTGGCGCCGAAGGCCTCGCCGGCCTCGATGATCGACTTCGGCACCGAGACGACGCCCAGATGCGTCAGCCTGACCGCGGTCGGGATGACGAAGATGATGGTGACGATCAGGCCGGGCGCGTTGCCGAGGCCGAACAGCGTCAGCACCGGGATCAGGTAGACGAAGGTCGGCAGCGTCTGCATCAGGTCGAGCACCGGCAGCATGATGCGGTAGACCTTCGGCTTGTGCGCGGCCCAGATGCCGAGCGGCACGCCGATGGCCATCGCCGCCGCGGCGGCCGCGACAACCAGCACCAGCGTCTGCACGGTCTGTTTCCAGAGATTCTGGTTGATGATGAAGATCAGGCCGAGGAAGACGCCGATGGCGAGCGGCCGCGAACGCTGCAGCAGCCAGGCGATCACGGCGACCACCAGGGCGAGCAGCACCGGCGGCACCATCAGCAGGATATTGACCAGCCCGTCGAGGAGGAAATTGAGGCCGTTCGAAAAAGCCCTGAAGACGGTGTCGAAATTGTCGGTGAGAAAGCCGAAGAACGCCTTTCCCCAGGCGCCGATCGGGATCTTGTGATCGACCATGAATTTGGAAATCGGATCCATCTCACCCCTCGTTTGCCAGAGCTCTGCCTTCGGCCCCGTATTGTCGCAACGTCATCTTGTCACAGGATATGGAAAAGGGCAGCCTTTTCCAGCGGCTGCCCTTCTATTTCGGTCACGCCGAAATCAAAGTCGGCTCAGCTCCCGAGCGCGGTCTTGACCGCCGCCGCCGCGTCGCCGCCGTCGAAGGTGGTCACGCCGGCGATCCAGGGCTTGACCGCGTCCGGATTTTTCTTCAGCCAGTCGGTTGCCACCTTATTGGCATCGCTGCCCTTCAGGATGGCGTCCATCATCTGGCCTTCCATATCCAGATTGAACTTCAGGTTGGCGATGAACTTGCCGGCGTTCGGGCACTCGGTCATGTAGCCCTTGCGTACATTGGTCGAGACGGTGGCCGCGCCGAAACCGCTATCGCCCATGCCGTCGAGATAGGTGATCTTCATGGCGCCCATCACCGGATGCGGCGTCCAGCCGAGGAAGGCGATCCACTCATTGTTCTTCATCGACTGCTCGGCCTGCGTCAGCATGCCGGCCTCCGAGGATTCGACCAGTTCGAACCCGTCGAGATTGTCCTTCGGGTTCTTGATCATGTCGAGGATGATGCGATTGCCGTCATTGCCGGCCTCGATGCCGTAGATCTTGCCGTTGAACTTGTCCTTGAACTTGCCGAGGTCGGTCAGCGACTTGACGCCGGCATCCGCCACATAGGTCGGCACGACGATGCCGTAACCGGCGCCGGCCAGGTTCTGGCTGACGGTCTCGACCGAACCGTCGGCCGTGTAATCCTTGATGTCATTGGTCATCGACGGCATCCAGTTGCCGAGGAAAACGTCGAGGTCCTTGTTCTTCAGCGACGCATAGGTCACCGGAACCGACAGCTGGATCACCTGCGGCTCGTAGCCGAGCGCGGTGAGCAGCACGGAGGCGAGCCCGGTGGTGGCCTGGATGTCGGTCCAGCCGACATCGGAAAGACGCACCGCCTTGCAGCTTGCCGGATCGCCGGCGAAGGCGGCACTCGTAGACAGGAAAGCCGCCAAGCCTAGGCCGGCGACGAAGGAATTCATACGCGACATCTGTATTCTCCCATTTCGATTCTTTGGCGAAGCGAAGTTACGGTCTTGTGTCCGCCTTGTTTCGTCAGCCAAACACCATTCTGGAGTGGTTTCAAGCACTAAGACAATCACGATCAACGGCGCAGGCTGGCCAATCAGCGACACCGCTGACGCTTTCCGTGCCAAACCCAAGCGCAATCCGCCTCTGCAACGGCGGCTTTTTCAGGGGAATGCGGCGGCGGCCCCTCCCCGCGCGGCGGCAAGTCGGCTTAAGGTCAGTTTAGATTCAGGTCAGGCCGTGCCGAAAATGGTGGGCACCGAGAACCGGAGCGGAGCGTACTTTGAGTACGCGAGCACCGGAAGCGCAGGAACCGCCTTTTGCAGGCCGGCCTCACCTGAATATGAACAGACCTTAAAGGGCGGCATGGCCAAGCTTTACTTCCACTACGCGACGATGAATGCCGGCAAGACGACCATGCTGTTGCAGGCGTCATACAATTACCGCGAGCGCGGCATGACGACCATGCTGTTCGTCGCCGGCCATTACCGCAAGGGCGACACCGGCCTGATTTCGTCGCGCATCGGACTTGAGACGGAAGCCGAGATGTTCCGCGATGGCGACGACCTGTTCGCCCGCGTCGCCGAGCATCACCAGCACACGGCGGTGCATTGCATCTTCGTCGACGAGGCGCAGTTCCTGGAGGAGGAACAGGTATGGCAGCTTGCCCGCATCGCCGACCGGCTCAACATCCCTGTCATGTGCTACGGCCTGCGCACCGATTTCCAGGGCAAGCTGTTTCCCGGCTCGCGCGCGCTGCTGGCGATCGCCGACGATCTGCGCGAAGTGCGCACCATCTGCCGCTGCGGCCGCAAGGCGACGATGGTCGTGCGCCTCGGCCCCGACGGCAAGGTGGCCCGCCAGGGCGAACAGGTGGCGATCGGCAAGGACGTCTATGTCTCGCTCTGCCGCCGCCACTGGGAAGAGGAGATGGGCCGCGCGACACCCGACGACTTCATCGGCTTTGTCGGCGGCTGAAACGAAGGCCCGCTGAACGTCGGCGGAGCAGCCGGCTGTCACCTCTTGCAGTCGCGCCGTTCCATGTTGCCTTTGTTAAGGTCGGCGCCCTATTTTCCCGCCCTCAGCCAGAACTCTCCGGGGTCAGCCATGCTTCGAGCCGTCTTGTCCACCAGCCTTGTTTTGCTTGCTACTTCCGTTGCCGCCCGGGCCGGTGGCGATCCTGTGCTGGGCAAACATGTTTTCAACCGGTGCATGGCCTGCCATGAGGCGGCGACGGACCGCGACAAGGTCGGCCCGCATCTGATGGGCGTCATCGGCCGCACCGCGGGAACCGCCGAAAGCTTCCTCGGCCATTATTCGGATGCCATGAAGAGCGCGGGTGCTGCCGGTCTCGTCTGGGACGAGGCAAATCTTGCCGAATACCTCAGATCGCCCAAGCTGAAAGTGCCGGGCAACAGGATGGCCTTCAGCGGCCTGGGCAATGACGACGACATCGCCAATGTCATTGCGTATCTGAAGGCCGATCCCAAGCCCTGAGCAGACGCCGTCCGGAGTGCGGCGGACCGGCTTGCGCCCGCCTGTGGGGCGGCAAGGATCAGTTGTTGTCGAGTTTTCGGAGCCATCCGCCTCGGCGTCGACTGATTGCTTTGCCGGCATGAAAGTTCAAAATCAGTTGAACCAGGCTTGGCCGGCCAATTGATCGCGCCATGACCACGGCTCCATTGCCTTTCAAGGGTTCGGCCGGATATTTGTTTTCGCGACGCGCACTGTCTTCACGTCTTTCAATCCCCTGGTACCCCACATATATTCGCCGCTGTTCGCAACCAGCGAGCGGAAGCCGAAGCGGGAGGGCCCTATGGCGACATTGCAGAATTTCGATGCCGAAATTGCCAGGACCAGGCAGGTCGTCCAGGACATGCGCACCAAGATCGAGCAGTCCGGCACCGTGCTCGACACGCTCGCAACCGCCGACAAGAAGATCGGCGACGCCAATTTCGACATCGAGAACGCCCGCATCGAGGATGTGCTGAAGCAGCAGAAGGTGATGGAAGGCAACATCGCCGACCTGATCATCGGGCTCGAGGACGCCACCAATGTCTTCGGCGCCGAGTTCGAGAGCATGAAGAACTACACCGGCTGGGAAAACTTCGTCGGCGTCTTTTCGGCGCAGCGCAAGCAGCGCATGCGCACCGACCGTGTGCGCAACATGTCGCTCGCCGGCAACCTGCAGGAACTGCTGGCCAAGTCCGACACCATCGTCGGCATATTGAAGGCGCAGAGGGAAGTTCTCGACCAGCGCTACAAGACCTCCGAGGCCAGCCTGTCGCAGGTTATCGAACGCCGCAAGACCACCATGACGAACCTCGAAACCGTGCAGAAGCGCATCGAGGAGCTCAATCCGATGCTGCTCGACATCGAAAACAGGATCGCCGCCTCGACCAGCCAGAAGGACCGCACGCAGCTCGAGGGCGAGCGCTCCAAGCTTGCCACCGAATACAATGAAAAGCAGGCCAAGGAGCAGGAGCTGCTGGCCGAAAGCCAGACGCTCGAGCGCTACACCTCGATGTTCCAGACCTTCGTCGATTCGCTCAACAACCAGATCGCCGCGCAGTCGACGCTGATCAACAAGCTGACCATCGATACCGAACAGCGTATCGTGCTTTACAAGGCTTTGGAAGATTCCTTGAAGACCGCCGCGCAGCAGGACGTCGCCCACAAGATCAACACGCTGGGCAGCCAGGTCGACAACACGGCCGAGGAAACCATGGCCGGCATCGGCGCCGCCTCGCAAAAGCACATCGGCGACCTCTTGGAGATGCACGAGAAGAACATGGTGGCCAGCGCCGACATCCAGCGCCGCAAGAAGCTCGCCGACGACGCCTTCGCCCGCCGCTTCGACGAGGTGCTGAAGAAGCACAATTCGGCCAACTACGTGCAGTCGTAATTGCCGCGCGCACCGGTGCGACAATAGCAGAGCTGAAAGCATGACCCCCGAAAACGACGCGGCGGCACGGTATTTCTCGGCAATCACGGCCGCGCTCGGCGGCCTTGAAGTGTTCATGCGCGACGACCGCTCGCCGCTTTACCGACACGGCATCGTCGCCAAGATCGTTGCCGAATACATCGCCCGACTCGACAAGTCCTTCTCCTGCTGGCGCAACCGGCTGGGCTTCATGGACACGTTCCGCATTTCGCGCGCCGACAGCGGCTACCCGGTGTTCCAGAACCTGCTCGAACTGGAAAACGACCGCCGCCAGGCCGACGCGCGGCTCGCCAACATTCCCCAGGCCGGCGAACTGCGCGAGGAGATGGCCGACTTCATCCTGCGCCACAAGCAGTTTCCCGAGGCGCTGCAGAAATCGATGGCCGAGCGGCTCTATCTCGAGGACGTCAAGAGCGAGCAGACCTTCGGTCCGTTCACGCTGGCGCAGACTGCCAAGGTGTCGGTCAATCCGAAGACGGCGCGGCCCTATTATCTGGTCCACTGGGCGACCTTCGACGGCAGCGCCAACCTGCCGCTGGTCTACATGGTGACGGTGGAGGATTCCTCGGCAAGCATGGTCAGCCAGCTCGTCGACAAGGACAAGCTCAACGACAAGGTCGATGTTCCCTTGCCTGTCGACGGACTGCTCAATCCGGAGCTGGCCCACCGCTTCGATGATTTCACCGAGAAGAACTCGGCCTATACGCTGTCGCCGGCAACGATTGCCGTCAACCTCGACAAGGATTTCCCCGACCTGCATCCAAAGCAGCTGAGGCGCGTGGTGCTCGGTCCTTTCTACTCGGCCGGCGTCACCGAAAACAATTCCGTCGTCGCCGAGGTGCTGGCCAAGGTGCGCAAGCCCGACAATGCCTGGCTGCTGACCTGGACCATTCAAGAGGTTTACTCGAAAGGGGAGAAGCCAGGCCGCAAGGGCCTGTGGTCGAGCGAACCGTCGTCCGAGGAATTCTTCATCAACACCGATGATCTCGAGGCCGCGCGCCAGGGCGTGTCGAGCTACGAAAACCACGCGCTGATCCCGCACGAAGCCTACCAGGCGCTCTACGCAGCCGGGGAAGCGCAAAAGATCTTTGCCGGCTACAAGGTTCACATCCTGTCGAATGGGCAGGTGATATCGGATGTCTGACCGCCACACCACGGAGCACCCTTCATGGACACTGGCCTGACCACCATCCCGGAAGCGGCTATCGAAAAGCACCGTGCCACCGCGCAGAGCTTCATCACCCGTATCGTGGTGCTGGAGGATCCCTCGCGCGAATCCGGCACGGCGCTTGCCGGCACCAACCGGCGCTTCGTCTCCACCGTCTCGGTCGGCTCGGTGCGCCGCACCCGTGAGGTCGAGCTGTCGAAGACCGTCGGCGCCGTCCATCCCGACGACCAGTTGCTCTCCATCCCGCAACACACGCTGCTTTTCCGCGCCCGGCGCGGCGCGGCCATTGCGCTTGCCATATCCGACATATTCGCCGAGGGCTCCGACCTCGAAAGCCTGCAAGCGCGGAATGTGCGCGCGCCGCTCGAAGGCGATGACGCCGCGACTTTCAAGAAGCTCCTGTCGGCCTCGGCCTATATCTCGGCCTTCAGCCTTGCCTCCTATCTGTTCCAACTCATCGACAGCGACGGCGAGGCGCCGAACGACATCCCCGAGCCGGACTTCCTCTTCGACACACCCCAGGATGCGGTGAAATCGATCCTGGCCGGCCTCGACAAGGCGATATCGGGCTCGACAGACGATACCGATCTGATGACCCGTGCGCGCGCCTTCGCCCGCGTCGCCATCGACGGCCTCCTAGCGCGAAAAGCCCGCTTCGACGGCATCGGCCCGTTCGAGAACGCCCATATCCGCATCGACGCCGACGACTTCACCCTCGACGGCTTCGATGTCGCACCAGGCAAGCGCTCCAAGCCGCTGGTGATGACCTTCAAGACGCCGGAAGAGGTCGTCGGCAACCACATCGCCAAATACCAGTCGGTCAAGCTCGCCAAGATGCTGATGGCCTATGATTTCGAGCGCGAGCTGAACCCGTTCGTCGAGCTTGGCGGCTTCCTGTTCACCTTCATCGGCGACGGCGCGCCCGGCACTGGCAAGACGACGCTGATCCAGATGATCGCCGGTCTCGTCAACGGCTATTGCCAGGTCGCCGGCTATCCCTTCGCCTATGAGAATTTCGGCGTCGACCAGATTTCCTCCTACCAGGGCAAGTCGGGCCAGAACTGCCGCCAGTTCATCAACAATGTCTTGAACCCGCGCGTCATCGGCTTCGGCACCATCGACGACATCGACCAGGTGGCCGCTAGACGCTCCGACGACCGCGCCTCGGCGGGCCAGCAGGAGATCACCGGCGTGCTGATGGATGCCTTCGCCGGTGCCGCCACCGTGGTGCGCGGCAATTGCTCGTTCGGCATGTTTTCCAATTATCCCGAGAATGTCGACGACGCGCTGCGCCAGCGCGCCGGCGCCCGCTGGCTGGTCGACGGGCCGCAGACGCGTGACGACTATATCGACATCTTCGTGCTGCTCGCCGGCAAGAACCACGAGATCCCTCTGGGCAAGCACGAGCTCTACGCCGCGCAGGAAATCCAGCGCGCCGTGACCGAAGCCTATGAGGCGCACGAAGAGCCGCAGGAGGACGGGCTGATGCGTGTCTATGAGCGCTACATGAAGGAAAACGGCGCGCCCAGGACCATGGCCGACATCGGCACCTACCTGCACCTGATCAAGGACGCCGAACCGCGCTTCACCGGCCGCGCCATCAAGAACGTCACCGACGCCATCAAGATGCGCGCCATGGACATCGAGCTTCCCGACGACTGGTTCGAAAAGCCGGAAGCCTTCATGCACAAGAGCTACGACGACAAGAAAGCGATGATCGAGGAACTGCGCGGCCCGTTCTCGATGGACATGGTCATGCAGGAGATCAACCGTTACGCAGACAGCGAGTTCCGCTATTCCGACAAGTCCGACGACGCCGCGGTCGAAAAGCTGCTGCGTGACGCAAGGCTGCGCGAACGCGCTGCGCGTGAGATGGAGGAGATGAAGAAGAAAGGTCTGTGGAATGCGTGAGGGGCGCTCTTTTTCCTTCTCCCCGTTCACGGGGAGAAGGTGCCCGAAGGGCGGATGAGGGGCAGCGCCATGCGTGGTGGAAACGAGCCCAAGGTGGCAAGAGCCCGCGAGCTTCGAAAAGTCGACAATGATGCCGAGGAAAAACTGTGGCATGAACTGCGTGGGCGAAGATTGAACGGCCACAAATTCATTCGCCAACTGCCGATCGGTCCATATTTTGCCGACTTCGCCTGCCGCGAAGCCAACCTCGTTGTGGAAGTCGATGGAAGCCAGCATGCAAATCGATCCTCGGATCGATACAGGGATGAGACGATGAACAGGAATGGTTGGTCGGTATTAAGGGTTTGGCACACTGATGTTTTGACAGGCCGTAGGAGCGTACTGGATACGATCGTTGCGGCACTCGATGGTCGGCTGCACAAGAAGATGATTGGCACCGACGTGACGTTTCTGCCCTCGACCTCGGAGACGAGATGATGAGCGTTTGCGCCGCCCCTCATCCGCCCTTCGGGCACCTTCTCCCCGTGAACGGGGAGAAGGCAAGATGAGCAAAAAACCCGACCTCCTTCGCGACAACGAACTCATCTACGGCCGTTTGCTCACCGTCGACGAGGCGCATCTCATCCAGCGCTACAACAAGGCGCTGGCCGCTTTCGGCCTCGAGCCCACCAAGCTGAAGAGCTTCCAGATCGACCGCACCGGCTTTTCGCCCGAAGTGGCCGAGGAGTGTGGCGACTATGACTATCTCGATCCCAATGAGGTCAACCGCCGTTTCATCATCCTGACGCCCTCGCAGATCGACCTGCCGGTGGTGCACACCGCCTTCTCCAACACCTCGCAGTTGATGTTCGAGTTCATGTCCAGGAACCAGCGCGCCATCGACGCGCTGACCATCAAGGACGTCATCTACGGCGAGATCGAGGATTCCGTTCCCAAGGTCAACGACATCGAGGATCTGCTGTCGATCAACCAGGTCGAGTTCAAGGTGCTGTCGGCGGAGGACGTGCTGGGCAAGGCTGCCGAACTCGGCAAGCTCGTCGACCGGCTGAAGCAGGAGCCCGACGCCTGGCGCGACAATGCCATGCTGACCCGCATGGTCGAGCTCGCCAAGGTCTGCGGCGATATCCGCGAGAACGCGCTGGTGCCGGACCAGGTGATCTTCCGCCACAACGCCTACTGGACCAGCCATTTCGGCGGCCTCTACGTGTTCGTCGATCCCGACATGACGACGGTGATCAGCGATCCGGCCGCCCCCGGCTTCCGCCGCTCGCGGCCCTGGCAGGTGAGCTATATCTCGATCAAGGACGCCGACAAGGTGTTTAAATTCCTGGCCGCCACCGGCCGCATCGAACTCCCGCGCGCCTCCTGGATCGAGACCTCTGGCTATCTCGAGCACCGTGCCGAAATGGTGGTGCGCGCGCTGATCCGCGACGCCGAGCCGGACCGCAATTTGACAGATGTCGACAAGGTCTGGCTGCAGACCTGGATCCAGAGCCACGCCGACCTGATCACCTCGGACGGGAATTTCCCGTTCCTCAATGCCGCCAAGCGCGAGATCGCCCAGTTCGGCCACCTCAAGATCGACGATGTCATCCCGCAGCAGCGCTTTCTGGTGGTCCGCGCCAGGCCCGACCATCCCGACGCCTGGCTGACCAACCGGCTGATCTCCGATTTCGTGCCGTCGGACTTCGTCTCGCGCTACATCTTCAACAAGGACGGCTTCTACAAGGACTATGACGGCTTCAGCGACGCCTGGCGATCGCATGTTGTGGACGTTCTGAAAACCACATATTTGAAGGACAAGGTGGCGTTTCGCACACGCCTCTACGGTCTGGCCGACTAGAACGAAATGAACCGCCATTCCGTTCTAACTTGTTGTTTTGGTGCATGATGTTATCCAAAAAGTCCGCAACTTTTTGGCATCATGTTGAGGGGGTGATACAGCCATGCTCGATCCGATCGTGAATTTCTTCACCCGGATTTTCCAGTGGATCGGCCGCGGCATCGGCCTTGTGATCGGCGTGATCCTGTGGCCCTTCATGTGGGCCGGCCGGTGGTACACACAGCGCGGCTGGATCCTCAAGGCGATAGTCGGCCTTGCCGTCCTGGCGCTCATCGGCCTCTACGCCAACTTCTTCTACGCCACCCAGTGGTGGAACAAGTTCAACCCGAACTACCCGGATACCTATACTTTCGAGAAGCGCAACGTTTCCGCCGGTGAGCAGGTCGCCGCCGGCGCCGGCACCGACACGGCAAAGACCTGCGGCAATTCCGGCATCGCCCAGGTGGCGGCCGACCTGATCGACTTCAACGTCAACCAGAATGCCTGGGTGTCGTCGATGGTCCTCTACAAGCTCGGCCTGTTCGGCATCGACTGGGACAACACGCCATGGATGGACAACAAGGCTTCGTTCCAGCGCGGCATCAATCAGGCGGTGCGACGCACAGCCACCGAGCTTGCGGACAACCTCGGCCGTGTGCGCACCACGTCGCAGATCGATACCAATCTCCAGGATGCTCGTGGTCAGCTGCAGTACGACGAGTCCATCTGGTATATCAGCCGCAACGGCATGACAGCGACCACGCCCAGCATGTATCGGCGCGCGATGAGCAATCTGCGTTCTTTCAACGCTCGCCTCGCCACCTGCCAGGCGACTTTCGATGCGCGCGCGGACAATCTTAAGCAATATATCGACCGCATCGCCAGTGACATCGGTTCGACCTCGGCCATCCTCAAGGAGCGCGCCGAGAACCACAACAATGGCTGGTTCGATTTCCGTGCCGACGACCGCTACTGGTTCGCCTACGGCCAGCTCTATGCCTATTACGGCCTGATGAAAGGCGCCCAGGCCGATTTCGAGGACGTCATCAAGGAAAAGCACCTGCAGAGCCTGTGGGACACGATGGACGCGCAGTTCGTCTCGGCCCTGCGTATCCAGCCCTTCATCATCGCCAACGGTCGCGAGGACGGCTGGCTGCTGCCGACCCATTTGACGACGATGGGCTTCTACATCCTGCGGGTGCGCTCCAATATGGTCGAAATCAGCAACGTGCTGACGCAGTAGCGCTGTTCAGTGGCAACGCATGCGATGGCGAATTTGCGCCGTCGCGTCTGTCGCATTCCGTGCATTGTGCGGCTGTTTTGAGACGGCGGAAGCGTCCCTGCTCTGGCTTCTATACGGCGCGGCAAGCGAAGCCATAAGAACCGGGAATAGGTCGGGCCGCCGCAGAGGAATTTTCTCTATAGGAAACATAGTTGCATGAAAGTTGACGCCGCCGCAGCGACAGGGTTAGATGCCCCGCGCGTCCGGCTCCAGCCTTCTTGCGAGTAAGATCAACCCCGTCCCCTCCACCGTCCAATCCAGAGGAACGCCGTCATGGCCGAAGTGAAGTCCGACATCGAGATCGCGCGTGGCGCCAGGAAAAAGCAGATCCAGGAGATCGGCCAGAAGATCGGCATCCCGACCGAACATCTGCTGCCCTACGGTCACGACAAGGCCAAGATCTCGGCCGAGTTCATCAAGTCGGTGAAGGGTAACAAGGACGGCAAGCTGATCCTCGTCACCGCCATCAACCCGACCCCGGCCGGCGAAGGCAAGACCACCACCACCGTCGGCCTAGGCGACGGCCTGAACCGTATCGGCAAGAAGGCGATCGTCTGCATTCGCGAAGCTTCGCTCGGCCCGAATTTCGGCGTCAAGGGCGGTGCTGCCGGCGGCGGTTATGCACAGGTGGTGCCCATGGAGGACATGAACCTCCACTTCACCGGCGACTTCCACGCCATCACCACCGCGCACAACCTTCTGTCGGCGCTGATCGACAACCACATCTACTGGGGCAATGAGCTCGGCATCGACACCCGCCGCGTCGTGTGGCGCCGCGTCATGGACATGAACGACCGGGCGTTGCGCGAAATCATCAGCTCGCTCGGCGGCGTCGCCAACGGTTTTCCGCGCGAAGCCGGCTTCGACATCACCGTCGCCTCGGAAGTGATGGCGATCCTGTGCCTGTCCACCGACCTGAAGGACCTGGAAAAGCGCCTCGGCGACATCATCGTCGCCTATCGCCGCGACAAGACACCGGTCTTTGCCCGCGACCTCAAGGCCGATGGCGCCATGGCCGTGCTTTTGAAGGACGCCATGCAGCCCAACCTGGTGCAGACGCTGGAGAACAACCCGGCCTTCGTGCATGG
Organism: Mesorhizobium sp. ES1-3; assembly: GCF_020164795.1. Taxonomy (NCBI): domain Bacteria; kingdom Pseudomonadati; phylum Pseudomonadota; class Alphaproteobacteria; order Hyphomicrobiales; family Phyllobacteriaceae; genus Mesorhizobium; species Mesorhizobium sp. ES1-3. The sequence goes on along the minus strand of NZ_JAIUGW010000015.1, from coordinate 29,730 downwards.
CGGTCCGTTCGCCAACATCGCGCATGGCTGCAACTCGGTCGTCGCCACCACGACGGCGCTGAAGCTCGCCGACTATGTCGTCACCGAAGCCGGCTTCGGCGCTGATCTGGGCGCTGAGAAGTTCTTCGACATCAAGTGCCGCAAAGCGGGCCTGAAGCCGGCGGCGGCCGTCATCGTCGCCACCGTTCGGGCCATGAAAATGAATGGCGGCGTCAAGAAGGAAGACCTCGGCAAGGAAAACGTCGAGGCGGTGAAGAAGGGCTGCGCCAATCTCGGCCGCCACATCGAGAACATCCGCCAGTTCGGCGTGCCGGCGGTGGTTGCCATCAACCACTTCTATTCCGACACCGACGCCGAGATCCAGGCGATGAAGGACTATGTCGCCTCGATGGGCGAGGAGGCGATCCTGTGCAAGCACTGGGCCAATGGCTCGGCGGGCATCGAGGAGCTCGCCAACAAGGTGGTGGCGCTGGCCGAATCCGGCGCCTCGCAGTTCGCGCCGCTCTATCCCGACGCCATGCCGTTGTTCGAGAAGATCAACACCATCGTCCAGCGCATCTATCGCGGCTCCGAAGCGATCGCCGACAAGTCGGTGCGCGACCAGTTGCACGCCTGGGAGCAGGCCGGCTACGGCAATCTGCCGGTCTGCATGGCCAAGACGCAGTATTCCTTCTCGACCGACCCGAACCTGCGCGGCGCGCCGACCGGCCACACCGTGCCGGTGCGCGAGGTCAGGCTTTCGGCCGGCGCGGGCTTTGTCGTCATCATCTGCGGCGAGGTCATGACCATGCCTGGCCTGCCAAGCAAGCCGTCGTCGGAGAAGATCTTCCTCAACGAGGCCGGCCAGATCGAAGGCCTGTTCTGATCTTTTGTCCCAACAATCAAGAAAGGGCGCCGCATCTCCGCGGCGCCCTTTCTGTTTGCGGATCGTCCTACGCGGCGCTGCGCGCCAGCGCCCGCTGGTTGGATGCATGGATCGTGTCGCGTTGCGGCAGTGCGCCGGTCTTCAGACAGTCGATCCACTCGGCGGTCTTGAGCACGGCGGCGAAGCGCGACTGCAGGATTATGCTCACCACCCGATGGATCTCCTCGGCCGAGGCGTAGCCGGCGCTGTTGGCGTAAGGCACCGAACCGGTCGCGTCGGACAGGAACTCGACCGCGAAGCCCATATGCACGGCGTGGATGATGGTCGACAGGTCGCAATTATGCGTCATGTAACCGACGACCGCGATCGTATCGACGGCGTTGGCGCGCAGCCAGGCCTCCAGATCGGTGCCGGTGAAGGCGCTCGGCAAATTCTTCTCGACATAGTGGTCGCGGCCGCGCTTGGCGATCTCCGGATGCAGTTCGCCGCCATGGCTGCCCTTGGCGAAGATCGGCGAGGTCTCAGGCGCCATCTGCTTGACGACCACCACCTTGATGCCGGCAGCGGCGGCGGCATCCATGGCGCGCGCCACGTTGACGACGCTGTCGCGGAACGGCGGATGCTGGATGGCCAAGTTGCCGCCGTCATAGTCGTTCTGGACGTCGATGACGACGAGCGCGCGGCGTGGCGCGGTGTTGGCTGGGTCGGACATGATGTTTCCTTTCAGGCTTGAATGCGATGGGCCGAAAATAACGTGGTGGCTTAGGCGCCAACAGTGGCCCGATTGACATCGCCCGAAAGAATTGGGACAATCCACATCCACACTGGAAACGCCCCATGACCGCTCCCATCATCGCCGTCCTCGCCTTCGACGGCATCAGCCCGTTCCATCTCTCCGTGCCTTGCCTGGTGTTCGGCGCGGACCGCACCAACCTCGGCCTGCCACGCTTCGACTTCCGTGTCTGCGGGTTCGAGGAAGGGCTGATGCGGACCGATGCCGGGCTGAGCATCCTGGTCTCGCACGGGCTTGCCGCGCTCGAAGACGCCAATATCGTCATCATCCCGAGCTGGAAGGACCTCGAAGCACCTCTGGCCAAACCGCTCGAGGAAGCGCTCGGCCGCGCCCACCGGCGCGGCGCGCTGATCGTGGGCCTGTGTCTCGGCACCTTTGCCATCGCCGCCGCCGGCCTGCTCTCTGGACGGAGGGCGACCACGCATTGGGCCTATACCGACCGGTTGCAGGCCCTTCATCCCGACATTTCAGTCGACGCGGACGTGCTCTATGTCGATGATGGCGACATCGTCACCTCCGCCGGCGTCGCCGCCGGGCTGGACTGCTGCCTGCACATCGTGCGCGCCCGCTATGGCGCGGAGGCGGCACTGCGGCTCGCCCGGCACGTCGTCCTCTCCCCGCACCGGCAGGGCGGACAGGCGCAGTTTATCGAGCGCCCGGTGGCAAAAAGCGCCAATGCCGACCGCTTCACCGAGGCGCTCGACGCGGTTCGCGCGGCGCTTGGCGAAACGCACAGCCTCGACAGCGTCGCCGAAGCCGCCGGCCTGACACGGCGCACCTTCACCCGCCGCTTCCAGAAATCGATTGGCACCAGTTTTGGCGACTGGCTGACCAGCCAGCGGGTCGAACTGGCGCAGCGGTTGCTGGAAGCGACCGAGAAATCGATGGATGTCGTGGCCTTCGAAGCCGGCTTCGGCAGCGCCACGTCTTTGCGCCAGCACTTCTCCGCCAGACTGAAAACGTCGCCGGCGCAATATCGGCGTGAATTTTCCAGGCGGGCCGATGTCGGCGAGCGCCTGCCACACCTCCCGGCTGCATCGATTGGGCAAGCAAGCGCGCTCAGCCCCGACTGACCACCCGCGCCGGATTGCCGACCACGGTCGTGTTCGCCGCCACGTCGCGCGTCACCACGGTCCCGGCGCCGACGATGGCGCCTTCGCCGATGCTGACACCGCCAAGGATGATCGCGCCGCCGCCGATCCAGGCATTCTCACCGATCGTGACCGGCCTGGCGATCTCCAGTCCCGCCTGCCGCCCTGCCGGCTCCTTGTGGTGTTCGGCGCAATAAATCTGCACATTGGGGCCAAGCAGCGTCCCTTTGCCGATGCGCACCGGCGCGGTGTCGAGAATGGTACAGCCGGCATTGAGAAAGACGCCGTCGCCGAGGAAGAGATTGAAACCGTAGGCACAATGAAACGGCGCCTCGATGCGGACCCCCTCGCCCACGCCGCCCAGCAGTGTCCGCAGGGCTGGCCCGAGGTTCCCGCGTTGACGGGGCGGGAGCGTATTGTGCTCGAACACGGCATCCGCGGCCAAGCCGCGCAACGCGCCAAGATCGTCATCCAGGCACCTATACCATTCGCCGGCCGCCATCTTCGCACGTTCGCTCTGAACCATGGCAGTGCCTCCGTTTGACATCATTGCGAACAGCGCCGAGGCAAGGACTGACGTGAACCTATAGACCAGGATACGCGGCTTTACGGAATTGGCCACCGTGCCGTCACGACCCTTGATCGCAAGCGGGCATTCGCGATCCGCGCCCGGCAACGAAAAAGTTCAAGACCGCTGTCGATTTCCGGGTAACTCATTCGTCCTCGATACGAAGCCGAAGAAATTCGCCCAAGAAGGGAAACGACCGATGACCATCATCATCACAGCATTTGAACGATCGCCCGATGGCGGCAAGGGGCTGGCGCGCGATACCCGCGTTCGCTGGGCGCTCGAAGAGGTGGGGCAGCCCTATGAGGTTCGTCTTGTTTCCTTCGCGGGGATGAAGGCGCCCGATCATCTGGCCATCCATCCCTTCGGGCAGATCCCCACCTATGAGGACGGTTCTCTCTCGCTGTTCGAGACCGGCTCGATCGTCTTTCATCTTGCTGAACAGCATGCGGGCCTGCTGCCGAAGGAGCGCAATGCCCGCGCCCGCGCGATCACATGGATGTTTGCCGCACTGAACACCGTCGAGCCCCCGATCCTCGAATTGACCACGGCAAGGATATTCGAAGCTGACAAGCCCTGGAGCGAGGCGCGTTTGCCGCTGGTAAAGGACCGTGTTCGCGCCCGGCTGGACAAGCTCTCGGCTCATCTGGGCTTCGCCGACTGGCTCGATGATGCGTTCAGCGCAGGCGACTTATTGATGGTGTCGGTGCTGCTGCGACTGAGAATGTCAGGCATTTTGGACGAATATCAAAACCTGGCCGCCTATGTGGCGCGAGGGGAAGCCCGGCCCGCTTATGTCAGGGCTTTCGCCGCGCAATTTGCAATCAACGCTCCATCAGGCAAGTGACCCGCCTCAATCCACTGTGGCTGCGCTTGTGAGTCTGCGCGCCTAGCCAAATATCCGGCCTATGGTAGCCTGCCGTCTGGGGCTGTTCCGGCCCGGGATCGAGGGGGGCCGACCATGCTCTACATTCTTGCGCTTCTGATCGGCGTCATTGCCGGCCTGCGCGCCATGACGGCACCTGCCGCCGTCGCCTGGGGTGCCTATCTCGGCTGGCTGCCGGTCGCCGGCACCTGGGCGAGTTTCATGAGCCATTGGGCGGCTGTCGGCATCTTCACCATCCTGGCCATCGTCGAATTGGTCACCGACCAGTTGCCGTCGACGCCAAGCCGTAAAGTGCCGCAGCAGTTCGGCGCCCGCATCCTGCTCGGCGCGTTCTCTGGCGCGGTGCTCGGCGCGGCCGGCGGCGCCACCATCGTCTGCCTGATCGCCGGCGCCATCGGCGCGGTCATCGGCACGTTGGGTGGTGCCGAAGCGCGCGGCCGGCTGGCGGCGGCTTTCGGCAAGGACCCGCCCGCTGCCTTCATCGAGGACGCGGTGGCGATCGTCGGCGGCCTGCTGATCGTGGCGGCGACGGCATGACTGCGAAAACCTTCGACGCCATCATCATCGGCGCTGGTCAGGCAGGGCCGCCCTTAGCGGGCCGCCTGACGGCCGCGGGCATGCGCGTGGCGCTGATCGAGCGCAAGCTGGTCGGCGGCACCTGCGTCAACACCGGCTGCATGCCGACCAAGGCCATGGTCGCCAGCGCCTATGCCGCGCATCTGGCGCGGCGCGCCGCCGACTATGGCGTGACGCTCCCAGGCCCCGTGGGGGTCGATTATCCCCGGATCAAAGCGCGCAAGGACAAGGTTACCAACGACGCCCGTGGCAATCTGGAGACATGGATCGCCGGTATGAAAGGCTGCACGCTCTATCGCGGCCATGCACGCTTCGTATCCGCCAATACGGTGCGCGTCGGCGACGACCTTTTGACCGCCGAAAAGATCTTCCTCAATACGGGCGGCCGCGCCTCGGTGCCGGATCTGCCCGGCATCCGCGACATCGACTATCTGACCAATTCCTCGATGATGGATCTCGACGTTTTGCCGCGCCACCTCGTCGTCGTCGGCGGCAGCTACGTCTCGCTCGAATTCGCGCAGATGTTCCGCCGCTTCGGCTCGGAAGTCACCGTCATCGAAAAGGGCCCGCGCCTGACCGGCCGTGAGGACGAGGACGTCTCGGCCGCCATCCTGTCGATCCTCGAAAACGAAGGCATCGCGGTCCATGTCGGCGCCGACAACATCGGCTTCGCCAAACACGGTGGGGATATTGCCGTGACCTTCTCCGTCGGCAAGCCGCCCGCGATCGGATCGCATGTGCTGCTGGCGCTGGGCCGAACGCTCAACACCGATGATCTCGGTCTCGACAAGGCGGGCGTCGAGGTCGACGGACGCGGCGCGATTGTCGTCGACGACCAGTTGCGCACCAGCATGCCAGGCATCTGGGCGATGGGCGACTGCAACGGCAAGGGCGCCTTCACCCACACCTCCTACAACGACTATGAGATCGTCGCCGCCAATCTGCTCGACAATGATCCGCGCAAGGTCAGCGACCGCATCGAGGCCTACGCGCTCTACATCGACCCGCCACTCGGCCGTTGCGGCATGACCGAGGCCGCGGTGAGGAAATCCGGACGTCGCGCCCTGGTCGGCCAGCGACCGATGACCCGCGTCGGCCGCGCCGTCGAAAAGGGCGAGACGCAGGGTTTCATGAAGATCCTCGTCGATGCCGACAGCAGGGAAATCCTCGGCTGCTCGGTGCTCGGCCCCGGCGGCGACGAGGCAGTGCATTGCGTGCTCGACCTGATGTACGCCAAGGCCCAGGTCGACACGCTGGCGCGCGCGATGCACATCCACCCGACGGTTTCGGAGCTGCTGCCGACGATAGCCCAGGAACTGAAGCCGCTGGCCTGAGACAGGAGCGGTTCACAGCGTTTGGTAGATCGCCAAGCCGGACCATGGACGCCCCGGCGCTCGTTTCCAATGCGCTCCACGCTTTCTGCATTGCTGCATTGCGGCAATGTCTGTTGCGCCCAGCAGCGATCCTCGCGCAGTCTTCAGATTGAACCGATTCAGCCTGGACCTCCCATGCCTTTGCCGATCCTTGCGCTTGCCATTGCGTCCTTCTGCATCGGCACTACCGAATTCGTCATCATGGGCCTGCTGCCGGAGGTCGCGGCCGATCTCGGCGTGACGATCCCCGCCGCCGGCCTGCTGGTCACCGGCTACGCACTGGGCGTCGTCTTCGGCGCGCCCATCGTTGCGATGGCGACCGCGCATTTGCCGCGCAAGCCCGTGCTGGTCGGGCTTGCCGCGCTCTTCGTCGTTGGCAATCTCTTCTGCGCCATCGCGCCCAATTACTGGCTGCTGATGGCTGCGCGCGTCTTCACCGCTTTCGGCCACGGCGCCTTTTTCGGCATCGGCTCGGTCGTCGCCGCAAGCCTGGTGCCCCGCAACAAGCGCGCCAGCGCCATCGCGCTGATGTTCGCCGGCCTGACGCTCGCCAACATCCTCGGCGTTCCCGCCGGCACGGCACTCGGCGAAGCCTTCGGCTGGCGGGCCACTTTCCTCGCCGTGGTCGGCATCGGCCTGATCTCGGTCGCGGCCATCGCCTGGCTGGTGCCGTCCGACGTCACGGAGCCGAGCGGCGGCGGTCTGCGCGCCGAAGTCCGCGTGCTCGGCAAGCTGCAGGTGTGGCTGGCGATGCTGATCGCGGCGCTGACCTCGGCCAGCCTGTTCGCCGTCTTCACCTATATCAAACCCTACCTCACCGACGTGTCGGGCCTGTCGACCGCGGCGGTTACCTGGGTGCTTTTGCTGTTCGGCGCCGGCATGACCATCGGCAACATCATCGGCGGCAGGCTGGCCGACTGGAAACTGATGCCGACGGTGATCGCCACCTTGCTGCTGATGGCCCTTCTGTTCGTCGGCTTCATGCAGTTCGGCGCGATCGCCAGCGTTGCCATCGGCATCGTCTTCCTATGGGGCCTGCTCATCTTCGTCGTCGTGCCGCCGCTGCAAATCCGTGTCGTCGAGGCGGCTTCCGAAGGACCCAATCTTGCCGCCACGCTGAACCAGGGCGCCTTCAATGTCGGTAATGCCGGCGGCGCCTGGATCGGCGGCGTGGCGCTGTCATCAGGCATTTCCTATGCCAATTTGCCGCTGGTCGGCGCGGTGCTCGCCCTGATTGCGGTTACTGTAGCGGTGCTGTCGCAGGCGCTGGACCGGCGCGCGCCCATCGCCGCTCTCCAGCCTGCCGCCGAGTAGCTGCCTGTCGCCCAAAAGCATGCCCACGGGCTTGACCCGAGGCTGCGCAGCGGTTTTGGGACTTGCAGCAAGGCAAAAGACTGTTATTGCGCCCATGGCGCGGCGGGCTGGACCAATCGACATCGGCACCTTCAAATGGGCATGTCTTCTCGGTCTTGATGGAGGAAGTCATGCAGAAATCGATCGAACGCATCGCCGGGGACAGCGAGGGCGTTTCCTACGAATTCCCGGTGTTCCGCTTCGCCGGTGCCGACAAGGCAGCGCCTTCGGCCTATCTGCAGGCGGCACTCCATGCCGGCGAATTGCCTGGCGTCGTCGCCATCGATGCATTGATGCCGATGCTGAACAAGGCCGAGGCCGAAGGCCGCATCAGGGGCAACCTCACCATCGTGCCCTGGGCCAACCCGATCGGCCGCGCGCAATATCATTTCGGCGAGCACCAGGGCCGCTTTCATCTGGGCACCCGCACCAACTTCAATCGCGGCTTTCCGCTGCTTGCCGCGCCCGATACCAGGCTTCTGCCGGACGCCACTTTTGGCGGCGCCGACCAGCGGCTGAAGTCGCTGCTGGTGCATCTCTCGCTCGGCCATGACATCGTGCTCGATCTGCATTGCGACGACGAGGGCCTTGCCTATCTCTACGTCCACACCAGCCTGTGGCCTGGAATGGCCGATTGCGCTGCCGCCATGGGCGTCGATGCCGTGGTGCTGTGGAGCGAGGACACCGACGGCACCTTCGAGGGCGCCTCGATCATGCCCTACCAGAACGCCGCCGCCGACATCGCGAAGTTCGACAGGCGCGTCGCCACCACGGTCGAATATCGCGGCATCCTCGATGTCGACGGCGCGCTTGCCTCGGCCGACGCGGCAGGCCTCTACCGGCTGCTGGCGGCGCGGGGCGTGATATCCGACAGCGCCCTGCCCGCACCCGGCCCGTTCAAGGGTGTCGCGGCACCTCTGGAAAACATCGATATGATGCCGGCACCACGGGGCGGCGCGGTCCTTTACGACGTCAAGCCCGGCGACCGCGTCACCCGGGGCGCTCGTCTCGCCACCATTGTCCACGCTCCGGGCGAAGCCGATGGCCGCACCGAAGTGTTCGCGCCGCAGGACGGCATCATCCTGACCCGCCGCTCGCGCCGCATCATCCGCGCCGGCGAAGACCTGTTGAAACTGGTCGGCGACCGGAAGAGCAGCGATGCCAGGTCGGGCACGCTGGAGGATTAGACTCCGTCGAATCCAGTTGCGCGGCCGCCCGATCGCCGCTAAGGGAATCGCCATGAACATGCGTTCGACCAAGACCATTTGGTGGTGGGCCTGCTGACAGCGGCCTGTTCGAACGCGTGCGCGTGAAAATAGAGGGTGGCCGCAACGGAATGTCCGGGCGGCCATTTGTTTTTCAAAGCCATTCCCGGGTCCGTTGCCCAAGTAGCTGATGGAGACGGCAATGACGTTGAAGGTTCTGGAAAACGGTGCTGAAAGCTTCGTGACGACGGGTGGCATCACCATCACCCGCGAACGCCACGACCGGCCCTATGAAGGTGCGATCGACACCTATGTCGACGGCCTGAATTCGCGCCGGGGCGCGGTGTTTTCCTCCAATTACGAATATCCCGGCCGCTATACGCGTTGGGATACGGCCATCATCGATCCGCCGCTGGTCATCTCGGCACGCGGCCGCGCCATGCGCATCGAGGCGCTGAACGGCCGTGGCGAGGCGCTGTTGCCTGTCATCGGCAGGACACTGGATGGTCTCGCCGAGGTCACGATCGCCGAGACCACGAAAAAGCTGATCCGCCTCGACGTCGCCAAGCCCGGCCGTGTCTTCACCGAGGAGGAGCGCAGCCGCGTTCCCTCCGTCTTCACCGTGCTGCGCGCCATCACCGCTCTGTTCAAGACGGCCGAGGACGCCAATCTCGGCCTTTATGGCGCCTTCGGCTACGACCTCGCCTTCCAGTTCGACCCGGTCGACCACACGCTGGTTCGCAAGGAAAGCCAGCGCGACCTGGTGCTGTTCCTGCCCGACGAGATCCTGGTCGTCGACCACTATTCGGCCAAGGCCTGGACTGACCGTTACGATTATGCGGGCGAGGGTTTTTCGACCGAAGGCCTGCCGCGCGACCAGGTCGCCGAGCCGTTCAATACCGCCGACCGCATCCCGCCGCGCGGCGACCATGAGCCGGGCGAATACGCCAATCTGGTGCGCAGGGCGATGGACAGCTTCAAGCGCGGCGACCTGTTCGAGGTCGTCCCCGGCCAGATGTTCTACGAACGCTGCGAGACGCAGCCATCCGAGATTTCGCGCAAGCTGAAGTCCATCAACCCGTCGCCCTATTCCTTCTTCATCAACCTGGGCGAGAACGAATATCTGATCGGCGCGTCGCCGGAGATGTTCGTGCGCGTCAACGGCCGCCGCGTCGAGACCTGCCCGATCTCCGGCACCATCAAGCGCGGCGACGACGCCATTTCGGATAGCGAGCAGATCATCAAGCTGCTCAACTCCAAGAAGGACGAGTCCGAACTCACAATGTGCTCGGACGTCGACCGCAACGACAAGTCGCGGGTCTGCGATCCAGGTTCGGTGCGCGTCATCGGCCGCCGCCAGATCGAGATGTATTCGCGGCTGATCCATACGGTCGATCACATCGAGGGCCGGCTGCGCGAAGGCATGGACGCTTTCGACGCGTTTCTGTCGCATGCCTGGGCCGTCACCGTCACCGGCGCGCCGAAACTGTGGGCCATGCGCTTTATCGAGCAGAACGAGAAGAGCCCGCGCGCCTGGTATGGCGGCGCCATCGGCATGGTCAACTTCAACGGCGACATGAACACCGGGCTTACCTTGCGCACCATCCGCATCAAGGACGGCATCGCCGAGGTGCGCGCCGGCGCTACATTGCTCTTCGACAGCATTCCCGAGGAAGAAGAAGCCGAAACCGAACTGAAGGCATCCGCCATGCTCTCCGCCATCCGCGACGCCAAGATGGGCAATTCGACCAGCACCGAGCGCACCACGGCGCGCGTCGGCGACGGCGTCAACATCCTGCTGGTCGACCATGAGGACAGCTTCGTGCATACGCTGGCGAACTACTTCCGCCAGACCGGCGCCAATGTCTCGACCGTGCGCACGCCGGTGCCGGAGGAAGTCTTCGAGCGACTGAAGCCCGACCTGGTCGTGCTGTCGCCTGGGCCCGGCACGCCCAAGGATTTCGACTGCGCGGCGACCATCAGACGAGCGCGCGCCCGCGACCTGCCGATCTTCGGCGTCTGCCTTGGCCTGCAGGCGCTGGCCGAAGCCTATGGCGGCGAACTCAGGCAGTTGCACATTCCCATGCACGGCAAGCCGTCGCGGATCCGTGTCTCGAAACCGGGCATCATCTTCTCGGGCCTGCCCAAGGAAGTCACCGTCGGCCGCTACCACTCGATCTTCGCCGATCCGGTGCGCCTGCCGGACGATTTCATGGTGACCGCCGAGACAGAGGACGGCGTCATCATGGCCTTCGAGCACCGCAAGGAGCCGATCGCCGCGGTGCAGTTTCACCCGGAATCGATCATGACGCTCGGCCACAATGCCGGCATGCGCATCATCGAAAACATCGTCGCGCATTTGCCGCGCAAGGCCAAGGAAAAGGCAGCCTGACGGTAATGGCCGAAGCCGACAACACCATGGCGATCGCGGCGAAAGCCGCCGCGAAGCGCAAGGTCGCCAACCTTGCCTTCTGGTCGATCGTGGTCGCCTTTGTCGTGCTCGCGCTCAAAGCCACCGCCTGGTACCTGACCGGATCCGTCGCGCTCTATTCGGACGCGCTGGAATCGATCGTCAATGTCATTGCCTCGATGGCGGCCTTCTGGGCGATCCAGGTCAGCTACAAGCCGGCCGACCAGGATCATCCCTTCGGCCATCACAAGGCCGAGTATTTCTCGGCCGTGCTCGAAGGCGTGCTGATCGTCGTCGCCGCGCTTCTGATCCTGAGCGAGGTCTGGCGCTCCTGGCAGACGCCGGCGCCGCTCGAACAGCCCTGGGAAGGCCTTGCGATCAACGGCATCGCCACCGTCATCAATGCTTTCTGGGCCTGGACGCTGATCCGCACAGGCCGGGCCGAGAAATCGCCGGCGCTGGTCGCCGACGGCAACCACATCATGACCGATGTGGTGACCTCGGTCGGCGTCTTCGGCGGCCTGGTCGGAGCAATCCTGACCGGCTGGCAGATCCTCGACCCGGCATTGGCCGTCATCGTCGCGCTCAACATCCTGTGGCAGGGCTGGCATGTCATCGGCTCGTCGATGAACGGCCTGATGGACCGGGCCGTCGGCACGGCGGAGCACATGCGCATCCGCGACATCATTTCGGCCAATTGCAAGGGCGCGATGGAGGTGCACGACCTCAAGACCCGCATCGCCGGCCGCGCCACCTTCATCGAGTTCCATCTGGTCGTCGATGCCGACATGTCGGTCGGCGCCAGCCATATCATCTGCGACCGTATCGAGGACGCGCTGAAGGACGACATCCCCTCGGTGCGCGTGACAATCCATGTCGAGCCCGACGACGAGGCCAAGCTGCCGAAGGGCACGACCGCCGTGCCGTTTGCTTAGCTTTGCGCTAGCCTGAGGCCTGTCGAGATTCAGGTCAGGCCGAGTCGAGAATGGTGACTTCCGAGAACCGGAGCGGAGCGTACTTTAAGTACGTGAGCTCAGTTCTACTGCGACGCAGTAGAACGGGGAAGCGCAGGAAGCCGCCATTCGCAGGCCGGCATCACCTGAATCTCGACAGGCCTCAAGGCGCGCAGGCTGATTGCGGCATCGATTCCAGCCGATAGACCTTATCGTCCGACTTGGTCTTGCCGTCTGCGGCTTTCGAACACAGGTCGACAACCGCCAGGCTGCTGTTGGGATTGGCCAGCATGATGGTGCCGTGGGCGCCGCGCTTGAGGAAGATTTCCTTTTGCGCGATATCGCAGGAAAAATTGCTCATCTTCGAACTCGCAGCGCAGCGCCACTGGTCGGCTTCGCCCTGGCACGAATAGGTCTGCGTGATCTTGGCTCCCTTCTGCCGTGTGGTGATCGAGACGGCGATGTCGGCGCCGTCGGGCCAGTTCGTGACATCGCCCCCGGAGGCGAAGGAGGCCAGTTCCACCGGCCCGCGGAACACCCGGATCGACTGCGTCAGTTGGCCGGGATGCGAACTCATATGCGCCGCATCATAGTCGCGCCCATAACAGAAGGCCTGGTCGGGTTTGAACCGCTCGCGCAACGGCGCCCCGAGCGCCGGATCGATCGGATCGATGCGTGCGAACTCGGCCTTGCAGGTGGCAGCCGGCATTGGGTCGAGGCGGAAATTGTCGTCCTCCGACCCGAGCGCTTGCCTGTCGTATTCAGCCGTGCCGAGTTCCTCTTCCGAACCGGCGTCGAGGTAGATATCAGGCGACAGATCGGACAGGATCAGCCTGCCCTTGTCGTCGACCTTCAGCGACGCCAGCGTGCGATCGCAATCCATGCCGCAGCGGATCGGGGCCGATTTGCCGTCCTCGGACTGGTGATTGCACCAGCCGCCGGCCCATTCCGGCGCCTTGGCGCCGCGCACCGTGGTGGTCAGGAAACCATTGTAGGACGTATCGGAATTCGCGCTCGGTTCCTCATTCGGACGTCTGACCGGATCATGGCCGTAGTAGAAGAAAATCCGCGCCACTTTCTGCTTCGGATGCGCCTTGAGGTGCGCCGCGTCATAGACCCGGCCGAAACAGGCGTCCGCCCCGCTGGGGCTGAGTTCGGTGAGCTTGAGCCCGTCATCGGCAAAAGCAGAACCCACAACTCCGCCAAACAGTGCGACGCCGAATCCGGCGCTGGCGAGCGTTTTCCATTCACTGAACGCCACGTGACCCCCTCCTCCGCATCGACAGGACGTGGCGTCAATTTATGCTAGTATTGCGGCTCGAGCCACGCAAATCGCGGGAAGCCGGCAAGCCAGGAAGAGGACGCCATGCGCCGACGTGACATGTTCCAGGCGGCCCTCGCCGGGGCTGGAACGCTTCTCGGCCTGCGGACGGTACAGGCGGCAAACACCGAGCCTGCCAGGCTGAAGGTCGCCTATCACCTCAGCGACCTCGACAAGGTCAATTTCGTGCTCGGCAACATCAAGAACCACTATGAGGGCACCGGCGGCGACGTCGAGATCGCTCTGGTCGTGCATGGTCCGGCCCTTGCCGCCTTCAAGTCGAAGGGCATATCGGCCGCGATTTCGGGGCGCTTTACCGGTCTTGTCCAGCAAGGGCTCGACCCGCACGCTTGCGGCAACACCATGCACGGCATGGACGTTACGCTCGCCGATCTGCTCGACGGATTCCATGCCGCCGACAAGGGCGGCGTCGTCAAGCTCGCCGAATTGCAAAGCCAGGGCTATCTCTATCTCAGGCCTTGAAGCGGCGCTGACTTGAATGCAAGGGTGGCAAGACCCGCCAAGAATCTTGAAGATCCCCGGAGGAACAGCCGTGCCAGAGACAGCCCTTGGTCTTGTCATCCCCGATCTCGCCGGCAAGGCGGTACTGGTCACCGGCGCCTCGACCGGCATCGGCGCAGCCCTCGCGCTCGCCTATGCCGAGCAGAAATGCAAAGTGGCGCTGCACTATAATTCCAGCCGCGACGCCGCCGAAAAACTCGGCCGGGTCATTCGCGACGGCGGCGGCGAGGTCTTCCTCGTCCAGGGCGATTTTTCTCTTCCCGCCGATGTCGGACGCGTCGTCGAGGACAGCGCGCGACATTTCGGCCGCCTCGACGGGCTCGTCAACAATGCCGGCGGCATGCTCGGCCGCGTGCCCTATGCCGAGCAGACCGAGGCGCATTACGACGCGGTGATGGATCTCAACGCACGCTCGGTGCTGACCGCCTCGCGTAAGGCGATCCCGTGGCTGAAAAAACAGGGCGGCTTCATCGTCAACACCTCGTCCATCGCCGCGCGCAATGGTGCAGGCGGCGGCGCCGGCCTTTATGGCTCGGCCAAGGCCTTCGTCTCCAACGTCACACGCGGCATGGCCAAGGAACTGATCGGCTTCGGCATCCGCGTCAACGCCGTGGCGCCAGGTACCATCCTCACCCCCTTCCACGAACGCTATTCGACCGACGAGCAGATCAAGGGCATGGTCGCCACCATTCCGCAGGGCCGCGCCGGCACGGCGCAAGATTGCGTCGGCGCCTATCTGTTCCTCTCATCGGACCTGTTGAGCGGCTACATCACCGGCCAGGTGATCGAGGTCAATGGCGGCCAGTTGATGCCTTGACCAGCGGCCGGCATTTTGGACACACTCCTTTCGCGCCAACCCAGGGGGAGACGAGGACATGTACGGACTGATCGGCAAGATGCGGGCGGCGCGCGGCCAACGCGACGCTGTCATGACTGTGCTGCGCGAGAGCACCGGCGCCCTGCCCGGCTGCCTGAGCTATATCATCGCCACCGACCCGGCCGACGCCGACGCGATCTGGGTGACCGAAGTGTGGACCGATCAGGCAAGCCACAAGGCATCCCTGCAGCTACCGGAAGTCCAGGCGGCCATCGCCAAGGCGCGCCCCTTCATCGGCGGCTTCGAATTCCAGGTGGAGACCCATCCCGTCGGCGGCTTCGGCTTGGCTGAAACCAAAACGGGCTGAGCTGGGCGGCCGCGCGATGCAGACCGTGAACATTAGCGATGCGAAGGCCAATCTTTCACGTCTCGTTGACCTGGCCCCCAAAGGCGAGCCATTCATTATCGCCAGGGTTGGCAAACCATTGGTCAAAGTCATGCCTCTCGATCCATCGCCCCCGGCACAGGCACGACGGGTTGGCTTTATGGCTGGCCAGTTTTCCGTACCCGACCATTTCGATCGCATAGACGGTGGAGAGATCGAGCACTTGTTCGGCACGGATACCTAGACTAGAAGCTGTCGCTTTTTTCGACGCGGGCGGGTTCGCATTCCTTGCCGCCCGGTCTAAGACCAGAGCATGGATTCCGAGGCCGAGCAGCCATATCCCGACCAGCCCGCCATCGAGCGCATGGAGCGGCTGAGCAAGCCATGGCAATGGCTGATCCTGCTGGTCATCTCCGCGCTGTTCGCCGGCGCGCTGGAACTCGCGGCCCTGCCGGCGGCACTGCTGATCGGTCCGATGCTGGCGGCCATCGTCGCCGGCACCAATGGCGCCAGTGTGCGCGTGCCGCGCCTTCTGTTCGGCTCCGCCCAGGCTGTCGTCGGCTGCCTCGTCGCGGCTTCGATCTCGGCCGATATCTTTGCGGTCTTCTACAAGGAATGGCCGCTGTTCCTCGGCGTGGTGATCGCCACCGTCGCGGCCTCGAGCCTGCTTGGCTGGCTGATCAGCCGCTGGCGCATCCTGCCCGGCACTACCGCCGTCTGGGGCTCTTCGCCGGGGGCCGCTACTGCCATGGTGCTGATGGCCGGCGCCTTTGGCGCCGACCAGCGCCTTGTCGCCTTCATGCAGTATCTGCGCGTCATCTTCGTTTCGATGACGGCGGCCCTCGTCGCCAAGATGTGGGTCGACACCTCGGGCATCGAGGTCCCGCCCATCGTCTGGTTCCCGGCGATCGATCCGCAGCCCTTCGCCGCCACCATCGGCATGGCAATCGTCGGCGGCCTGGCGGGCAGGCTTTGCCGGCTACCCTCGCCTTTCTTCCTTGGCAGCTTCATCTTCGGCACCGTGATCCATCTTGGCCTCGGGGTGCCGATGCAATTGCCGCAATGGCTGCTGGCGATCAGTTACGCTATGGTCGGCTGGTCGATCGGCCTGAACTTCACCAGGCCGATCCTACGCCATGCGGCACGCGCCCTGCCGCAGATCATCGCTTCGATCGTCGCGCTGATCGCCTTTTGCGGCGGCCTTGCGTTCCTCCTCAGCCATCTCGCCGGCGTCGACCCGCTGACCGCCTATCTGGCGACCAGCCCCGGCGGCATGGACAGCGTCGCCATCATCGCCGCCGCGGCGCGGAACGTCGACATCTCCTTCGTCATGGCGCTGCAGTCGGCGCGTTTCCTGGTCGTGCTGCTTGTCGGCCCGAGCATCGCGCGGCTGGTGGCCAGAAGCATCAGGGAGTGAAAGCGCAGCAGCGTGCGATCCTATCGCGCCGCAAGGCGTTCGGGCAGGAAATCGACGAAGACGCGCACCTTTGGCGACAGATGGCGATTGGAGGGCCACAGCATCCGGAACTGGCCACGGCCATCGACATGATCGTCCAGTACGGTGCGCAGCCTGTCCTCGCGCAGCGCCTCGCGCACCAGGAAATCGGGCATGCAGGCGATGCCGAGGCCGGCGATCGTGGCGCCCTTCAAGGCTTCCATGTTGTTGCACGTCAGCATCGAACGGATCAGCGGTTGGGCGCTCCCGGTAATGAACGGCCAGTCCAGCAGCCTGCCGCTGTTGAGATAGCGGAAGTTTATGCCGAAATGCCGGATGAGATCCGCCGGCACGCGGGGTATGCCATGGCGATCGAGATAGGAAGGCGCCGCGCACAGCAGCATGCGAAAGGGCGCAATGGGCTTCGACACCAATCGTGAATCGGGCAGCTCGCCGCTGCGGATCGCGACGTCGATGCCTTCCTCGATGACGTCGACGATCCGGTCGTTGAAATCGATATCGAGCTCGATCTCGGGATAGCGCGCCATGAACTCCGACAGCACCGGCAGCAAAAGGTGATAGGTGACGATCGGGGTCGAGACGCGCAGCCGCCCACGCGGCGTCTCCCGTGTCCGCGACAGCATCGCCTCGGCATCGTCGATGTCGTCGAGGATACGCCGCACGCGCTCGTTGAACAGCTTGCCCTCCTCCGTCAGGCCGATCCGCCGCGTGGAGCGCTGCAGCAGCCGCACGCCGAGTTCCTGTTCGAGCCGCGCGACACTTTTTCCGACTGCGGAAGCGGAGATGCCGAGCGCCCGGCCGGCGGCGACGAAGCTGCCGAATTCGGCGGTACGGGCGAAGGCCAGAAGGCCGCTGAGGCGATCCATCAAACTGCTCCATTCGAGCGTTTCAGTCCGTTATGTCGAGATATTTAATACCATTTTTCCGGAGCCGTCGCCGACCTATCTTGGTCCGCATGACCGGCGCCGCGATAGCGCGGCATGCCGGCGCAGACTGCTCAGACAGGAAAACCCATGACTTTGAAGATCACCGTCGGCCCGGCCGAGAGATGGCTCGTGCTCTTGTCCGTATGCCTTGCCGCCATGACGATGCCCCTGACCTTCACCGGGCCGGCCGTTGCGCTTTCCCGCATCGCGGCTGATCTCGGCGGCAGTCCGATCGCGCTCAATTGGGTGACCAACGCTTTCATGCTGACCTTCGCCGCCAGCCTGATGGCGGCGGGCGCTCTGGCTGACAATCATGGCCGCAAGCGGATCTTCCTCGTCGGTCTCGCCCTCTACATCCTCGCTTCGCTCGCCGCGATGCTGGCGCCCGACATCGCCTGGTTCGACATATTCAGGGCCGCGCAAGGGCTCGGCAGTGCCTTGGCCTTCGCCGGCGGCGCCTCCGCACTTGCCCAGGAATTCGAGGGACCATTGCGGTTGCGCGCCTTCTCCTTCCTCGGCACCAGTTTCGGCATCGGGCTGGCCATCGGCCCGATCGCCTCCGGCCTGCTCATCGCCGCATTCGGCTGGCGGTCGATCTTTGTTCTGGTCGTGGCACTCGCGGTTGCCTCGGCAATCCTCGGCCTGCGCACGATCAGGGAATCGCGTGACCCGGATGCGACCGGCCTCGACTGGGCGGGCGCCGGCACCTTCACCATCGCGCTGGCCTCGCTGACCTATGGCGTGCTGCAGGCGCCGCAGAGCGGCTGGGCCGATCCGTTGGTGGCAACGCTTCTCGGCATCGCCTTCCTTTGCTTTGTGCTGTTCGTCGTCGTCGAGCGGCGCGCGCGGCGGCCGATGCTCGATCTCACCCTGTTTCGTTATCCGCGCTTCGTCGGCGTCCAGTTTCTGGCGGCGGCGCCCGCCTATGGCTTCGTCGTCCTGCTTGTGCTTTTGCCGATCCGCTTCATCGGCATCGAGGGGATGAGCGAGATCAAGGCCGGGCAATTGATGATCTGCCTCTCCGGGCCACTGCTGGTCCTGCCCCTGCTCGCCGGCCAATTGGCACGCTGGATCGCCCCGGCCACGATCTGCGGCGTGGGACTGCTCGTCGCGGCGGCCGGTTTGGTCTGGCTGAGCCTGACGCCATCGATCGGCGTCGCGCTGGTCGCGCCGCTGATCCTGATCGGCGCCGGCATCGCCTTGCCCTGGGGATTGATGGACGGGCTCGCCGTCAGCGTCGTGCCGAAGGAGCGCGCCGGCATGGCGGTCGGCATCTTCAACACCACGCGTGTCGCTTGCGAGGGTGTGGCGCTGGCCATCGTCATGGCGACGCTGTCAGGCTTCACCGCAGCGCAGCTCGCCGCTCGAGGCGGGGCGCCTTCCAGCGATGCGGGCGCCGCGGCGCAATTGCTGGTGACCGGCAATGTCGGCGCAACCGCACAACATTTGCCGGCGGCCAGCGCCACCGTTCTCGTCGAGGTCTACGAAACGGCTTTCGACAGGCTGCTGGTCGTGCTGGCGGCAATCACCATCGTCACCGCCCTCGTCGTCTTCTTCGGCCTGCGTCGAGGATCCGCGGCGGAGCACGAGACGGCACCGCTGCCGGCGTGCCAAGAAGGGTAGGCATCAGCCACTTGCAGGCCAGAATATCAACGCACCTTACAGCATGTCGCGGCGAATAGTATTCGCGCGACCTGCTGTAAGCTTCTGATTTTATGCATGTCGTGGTCCCGGAACCGAGGACACTTCCGGGCGACATGCGTTAGTCCAGCCTGTGCATCAGATCGTCATCCAGCCAGCGGCCGAAGAAATAGGCCAGTTGCTTGTGCCACCACGGCCAGTCATGGCTGACGTCGCCACCCCAATAATCGACCCAGGCCGGAATGGATTTGTCGCGCAGTATCTGTTCCAGCTGGCGCGTCTCGACCAGCATGCGCTCCTCCCAGGCACCTTGCCCGCAGCAGAAGATCAGCCTGAGCGTCTTCAGCCGCGCCAGCAGTTTCGGGTCGACGATCCCTGGCAGATAATCGAGCGGCGAGTTGTAGAAGATGTCGCCGTCGAGCGCCTTGCCGAAGAAATCGCGTGCCGAATAAACCCCCGACAGCGAGATGACGCCGCTGGCGAGTTCGGGAAAACGGAAGACGAAGTTCGAGGAATGATAGCCACCCATCGAACAGCCTGAAAACAGCGGCTTCAGCCGCCGTCCGCCATTGGCTTGCGCGGCGGTGGACAGGAATTCCGGCAGCGCCTCCTCGCGCACGTAGCGGAAATAGGCCTCGTGGCGGGCGATACGGTGCGCGGCATCGACATGGCTGGCGAAGAAGGATTCCGAATCGATGCCGTCGACGGTGAACAGCTGGATGCGGCCGGTGTCGATGAACTCGGCCAGCGCCCCCACCCCGCCGGAATCTTCGAACTGGTAGAACCTGCCCTGCGAGGTCGGGAACACCACGACAGGCCGGCCGGCATGGCCGTAGCGCTTGTACTCCATGTCGCGGCCGAGGTTGCGGGCGAAGGCCTTGTGATAGGAAATGTCCATGGCTTCAAGCCTTTTCCGCGTGAATATAGGCCACCGCCTCGCGCAGTTCCGCCTGGTCCTTCGAGCGCATCTGGTAGGCGTAGTTCCCCATGGCGCGGCTGAAAACCTCTTCTATTGGCTGATGATGGACGATCTTGTCGCCGTGCGCGGCTAGCACGTCCGCATGGCTGTGCAAATAGTCGAGATGGCGCTTGCGGCTGGCATAGGCGGTGAAATACTTGCCCTCATAGGGGCCGCCGGCGGCGTCCTTGACCACCATGTCCGCCCATGCCGCGTAGACATCGATGTCGAACGTGTAGTTGATCGCGTCGGTCATCCAGGCGCCGGGCGGGCGCATGTTGACCTCCAGCGCGATGATGCGGTCGTCCCTGGTCTCGAACAGCTCGATGTGGAAAAAGCGCTCGCGCACGTCGAACGCCTTCAGGATCTTGCGGCCGGCTTCCTCGACGACAGGCCTGATCCGGGGAAAGCAGGTGTAGCTCATGTGGCGGTCCTTGTTCACCACATCCATGACGCTCTGGTCGTAGCGGTGGCTGGCCGCCAGCACCACCTCGCCGTCGCGGTTGACCAGCCCGTCATAAGTCACCACCAGCCCCTCGATGAACTGCTCCATGACGAAGGTCACGTCCTCCGGCTTGTCCCGGAAGAACTGGTCGAGTTCTTTCGCATTGGAGATCTTGAACGTGTTCGAAGCGCCGGAGCCTGAATCCGGCTTCACCACGACGGGATAGCCGACGCGGCGGATGAAGGTCATGGCGCCGGCCCGGTCGGAACATTTGCGCTGCGCGATGGTCTCGACGCCGCTCTTGCGGAAGAAGGCGCGCATGCGGCTCTTGCGCTTCAGATTCTTCACGAAATCGAGCTTGGTGCCGTAGATGTTGAAGTCGGTGCGGATGTTGGCTTCCAGCTCCAGCCAGTGCTCGTTGAGCGATTCGAAGCGGTCGATGCGGCCCCATTTGTGGATGAAATGGCCGATCGCCCGGAACACCGGCTCATAGTCCTCCATGTCGGCGACGCGGTAGTATTCCGAAAGCGCTGCTTTCAGCTTGCTGTCCAGAGCGTCAAAGGGTGCGTCGCCAATTCCGAGCACGGTCGCGCCGGCCTTCTTCAGCCGGTCGCAGAAATCGGCGCCATTGGCGGGAAAATGCGGCGAGAAGAACACGAAATTCATAGACGACCCCCTGCCGGCGGCACCCCGCCACCGTTCAACTCTGGCCCATTTGCAGCGTATGGGGAAGAGCACCCGCCCAGGGATAAAATTCGACGGGGCCGGCCCCGCTTGCCTCAAACAGGCCGCTCCTGTATGAGAGCGGCCATGAACATGCGCGCCACCATCGCTTCCCGTCAGACCGGCTTTGCCGGCAAGACCGTGCGCGCGCTTGCCTCGACCCTGCTTCTTCTCGGCCTTATCGGCGATCGCCGGGTTCGCTGAAGGAGCGCCCGGCGGTCGAACCGCCGCGCAAGCGCATGCTCCTTGGCAATTCACATCAAGCGAACGAAATTCTGGTATAGGCGCCGCTTGGCACCACATCCGCCTGAAGGGCGGACCCGCCGGCCGCCGGGAGAAACGACGATGAACGCACGAGAAGAAATCCGCCCTGATGCCGCGGTAGCCGGCAAGGAAATGGAACCAGTCCGGGGCATGCCGGACGCGGCCCGAAAATATCAGCCCTACCCTACCGTCGGCCTCACCGACCGGACCTGGCCCTCGAAGGTCATCGACAAGGCGCCCATCTGGTGCTCGGTCGACCTGCGCGACGGCAACCAGGCGCTGATCGATCCGATGGGCCACGAGCGCAAGGCGCGCATGTTCGGCCTGCTGCTCGACATGGGCTTCAAGGAGATCGAGATCGGCTTCCCGTCGGCTTCGCAGACCGACTTCGATTTCGCCCGCTGGTGCATCGAGGAAGGCAATGTGGCGGCCGACGTGTCGTTGCAGGTGCTGGTGCAGTGCCGACCCGAACTGATCAGCCGCACCTTCGAGGCCCTGAAGGGCGCCACCAACCCGATCGTGCATTTCTACAACTCGACCAGCGAGTTGCAGCGCCGCGTCGTCTTCGAGAAGGATGTCGGCGGCATCAAGCGCATCGCCACCGACGCCGCCAAGATGATCACCGACATGGCGGCCAAGGCCGGCGGCGGCTATCGCTTCGAATATTCGCCGGAGAGCTTCACCGGCACCGAACTCGAGGTCGCGCTGGAGATTTGCAACGCCGTCACCGAGATCGTCAGGCCGACCCCCGACAACAAGCTGATCATCAACCTGCCGTCGACGGTCGAGATGTCGACGCCCAACATCTATGCCGACCGCATCGAATGGATGTGCCGCAACCTCGACAACCGCGAAAACCTGATCATCTCGCTGCATCCACACAATGATCGCGGCACCGGCATCGCCACCACCGAACTCGGCCTGATGGCTGGGGCCGACCGCGTCGAAGGCACGCTGTTCGGCAATGGCGAGCGCACCGGCAATGTCGACATCGTCACGCTGGCGCTCAACATGTACACGCAGGGCGTCGATCCTGGCATCGACTGCTCCGACATCAACCGGATGAAGGACGTCTACGAATATTCGAACCAGCTGAAGATTCCCGAGCGCCATCCCTATGTCGGCGAGCTCGTCTATACCGCCTTTTCCGGCTCGCACCAGGACGCCATCAACAAGGGCATGAAGGCCTTGAAGAAGGCCAACACGCCGCACTGGGAAGTGCCCTACCTGCCGATCGATCCCGCCGATGTCGGCCGCAGCTACGAGGCCATCATCCGCATCAACTCGCAATCGGGCAAGGGCGGCATCGCCTATGTGCTGCAGGCCGACTACGGCCTCAATCTGCCGCGCAACCTGCAGATCGAGTTCAGCCAGGCGATCCAGGCGATCACCGACGCCGAAGGCAAGGAAGTACCGGCAAAACGTATTCATGACCGCTTCCTCGAAACCTATGTCGACCAGCCGGGCGCCCGACTGAAGTTCCTCGACCATCACACCTATCCCGACACCGAGGTGAAGGGCCGGCGCGTGGTCGAGGCGGTCATCCTCGACAATGGCAAGGAAATGACGATCTCCGGCACCGGCACCGGCCCGATCGACGGCTTCGTCGACGCGCTGTCGCGCCATGTCGGCGTCGAGATGTCGGTGCTCGATTATTCCGAGCATTCGATGCAGCGCGGTTCGAATGCGTCGGCCATCTCCTATGTCGAGATGGAGTATCCCGGCGGCAAGCTGTTCGGCGCCGGCATCAACACCAACATCGTCGCTGCCTCGCTGGAAGCGGTGACGTCAGCGGCCAACCGTATCGTCGGTCACAAGGCGCGATAACATCGGCGGTCGGCGGTGCGAAGGCAGAAGTAGCTTCCCTCGCGCCGCCATTTTTCAAGCCCGAACAAGGCTTTGGCCTCGACTGGCTGATGATGACTCCCAAGACCATTGCGTGGCCGACACCGACCGTGTCGTTAACCACCGGAAAAATATCCAGTGAGGTACGCGATCACATAATGCGTGTATACTTGTATGGCGGTGTGGGCATTATATGATCCGTGCCTTAACCTGTGCCGACTTCGAGAGGATCGACACTTGCAGCATGCCACGCCTGCCGCCCCCGCAGTGCGCGAAACATTGGAGCGACTGCTTGCCAGCGAAACGTTCGGAAGATCCGAACGGGCACGCAAGCTGCTGCGTTATCTTGTCGAGCGCGAACAGGCAGGCGAAGCCGACAGGCTCAAGGGCTTTTCCATCGCCATGGATGTCTTCGGCAAGGATGGCGATTTCGATCCTTCGACCGACGCGGTGGTGCGGGTTCAGGCCGGCCGCCTGCGTGACTTGCTGCAGCAATATTTCGCCAATGAAGGTGTTGCCGAGCCTGTCCGCATAGCCATTCCGCGCGGCGGCTATGTCCCGGCCTATGAGCTCAACGCAATCCGCTTGCCGGAGACGTCCCAACCCGCCATCCAGAACGGAGCGGCGGCGGCTCCATCGGCGCAACGCGGCACCGCCGAAAGTGCCATTCCGGCCGCTACTTTGCCGGCACCGATGGTCGCGCCGGCGCCGTCGGTGGCACGTCACCTCGGATTCTTCTGGATGGCGATCGCCGTCGTCATCGCCATGCTCGGCGTTTTGATCCTGCGTCAGGGCGGCGGTGCGCTGTTGGCAGGCGGCGACCTTGCGGCCACGCTCGAGACCGCGGGCCTGACCGACAGCGTCGCGTCGTCCCCCGCCAGCGAGGCCTTGCCGCTCGTCTACATCGCCGTCAAGGCCAGTGGCACGGATGCCAGCCGTGTCGCCGCATCGCTGCGCGCCGGCTTGAGCAGCTTCGATACGATCGACTTCATCGGTCGCAACACGGTCGACACGACCGATCCGGCCACCAATGCCACGAGCTTCATCTTCGATATTCTGCCTGGGCCGGATACCGGTGACATCACGATCGAACTGCAGAGCGTGGCGACCGGACGGGTGCTTTTGTCGCGCAATCTGACCGCCGCCGACAGCGCACCGACCGCCGTCGAGAACAGTATAGCCGGCATCTTGACGTCCGCTCTCCCTGCTTCCGGCACGATCTACGGCTATCTCGAACAAAGCGGCATTCAGACCGCCCTCACGCAGTGCCTGACGCTCAACGACAAATATTATCTCGACCAGAACGCGAGGACCCACGAGGACGCCTATCGCTGCCTCGAAACCCTCGCCGAAAACGGTGCCAAGTCACCGCTGGTCTATTCGGAACTCGCCTCGCTCCACCTGGAGGCCGTGAATGACCACTACGCCTATCCGCCGGATGCCACCATCGAGAAGGCGATGACATTCGCCCATCGCGCCGTGCAGATGGGACCGACCAGCCCTTATGCGCATCGCTCTTACGGCTACATCAATTCCCGTCTTGGCAATGCCGACGAGGCGCTGCGCTGGATGCGCAAGGCCTATGACCTCAATCGCTACGATCTCGCCATGGCCGCCGCTTATGGCTACGGGCTGATTTTCGCCGGCCGGTATGCCGAGGGGACGCCGATCCTGGCACAGGCGGTGGATGCCTCCAGCGGCCATCCGACATGGTGGGATTTTGGACTTTTCGCCGGCGAACTTATGCTTGGCGACACGAACAAGGCCGCGATCGCCAGTTCTTCTCTCAGAACAACCGCAACGAAGTCGCACTATCTTGCCGCCCGGCTGATCGGCGCCAAGATCGCCGGTCGGGACAATCTGGCGCGCAGGCTGCTCGACGAACTGACCGCCAAATTTCCGAAATTCGCCGCCAACCCGCGCGCGACCTTCATAGACCGAAAATATCCGGCCGATCTGACCGAGCGCTTGGTCGGCGCGTTACGCGCCGCCGGACTCGGCAGCGCAGGCTAACGCCCAGCAATATCGACGGCGCTGAGCATTGTCGATTTCGTACACACCGATCATCGAATATCGGTTAGCCGGCGAGTTCTGTCATCAACCGTACAAATCGCGAAAATTTTACTGGCCATCGCGCAGGGCGAGGCGCAATCCAGCCACAATTGACCGTGGTCTCGCATTTCTCATAGCCCTGCAACAAATCCCCAGCTTCATGATTTCATCGCTTCATGCCACCGAACGAGGTGCCGGTTCGAAGACCATCGTTCTACTGCATGGTTTCGGCGGCTGCCATGATATTTGGCACGAAGTGGTCCCATCGCTGTCGCCTGCCGCACGCACACTCGCTTATGATTTGCCCGGACACGGGCTGTCGCTCGATTTCCCCGGTGCCGGCCCGGCCAAGGTGGCGGCGAAGGCCGTCCTCGCCGATCTCACCGCACGATCGGTAAGGCGCGTTCATCTGGTGGGCCACTCGATGGGCGGCGCGGTGGCGACGCTGATGGCGCTGGCCGAGCCCGAGAGGGTGGCGTCGCTGACGCTTCTGGCGCCTGGCGGCTTCGGCCCCGAGATCAACGGCCCGCTGTTGCGCCGCTTTGCCGCCGCGAGGCACCCATCCGACATCCGGGCGTGCCTCGTCGCGATGTCGGGGCCACTGACGCGGCCCATCGATCACACCGTGGACGCCCTTGGGGACATGCGCAGGCGACCCGGCCAGATGGAGAAACTCGTAGAGATTGCTGCCGCCATGACCAGCGACGACCGGCAGGGCGTCATCCCGCGCGACCGGTTGGACACACTGACCATGCCGGTGATGGTGGTATGGGGCAGCGACGACTCCGTGCTGCCCTTTACCCAAACGGATAATCTCCCCGCGCGATTTCACGTGCACCACGTGCTGGGGGCTGGCCATATGCTGATCGAGGAGGCGCCCGATCTGGTCGCCACGATCATCCGGCGCAACATGAACCGCCG
The DNA here is from genome assembly GCF_020164795.1 of Mesorhizobium sp. ES1-3. NCBI lineage: Bacteria > Pseudomonadati > Pseudomonadota > Alphaproteobacteria > Hyphomicrobiales > Phyllobacteriaceae > Mesorhizobium > Mesorhizobium sp. ES1-3. The sequence continues at coordinate 3,381 of NZ_JAIUGW010000015.1, read as the reverse complement.
CGCCAGGCCCTTGCGCCCGAAACTCGCCGCGACCGGCTGACACTTCCCGCGCGACGCCGCCTTCATCGCGCCAGTGCATTTTGCCGGCGGCTGTGTTAACTGCGTGTTAACCAACCCCGCGAGGCAGACGCCGATGAAGGACGCAGGCGAGAAGATCGATCCGTCAAGCAAACTGTCCGATGCCATCCGTGACGTGAAGAACGCCTTCGCTGACCGCGACGATGTCGTCGTCGACATGCGCGAGGCGCACCGCATGCGCCTCGACCTCCTGGCAGCGGACCTCGCGCCCGTCTTTGCCGATGTTCCAGCCGACATGGACAATTTCGACTTTGTGGTCTCCTCGGGGCTACAGCCGCGCCTGTGGATCGACGCCGTCAGCCATGTCGCGATGGGGCGCGACCGCCGCACCTACCGCTTCCTCAAGGACACCCGTGTTGGCCGTGTCGTGCTTGCCGAATCGACCGAGATGAAGCCGGTCGCCGATTCCGTGACGCGTTATGTCGCCGAGCGCATCGTCGAGCGCCAGAGGATGATGGAAGGTGGCGTCGAGCCGGCGGTCGCCGGCATGAGACGCGCCGAGGTCGCGGAAGCCGAGCCGCCGCTGCGAGCGTCGACGCAAGGCAAGGGCTGGTCGGCCTTCCTGTCCGGCCTTGGGCTGATCACCGCCGGCGGACTGGTTGGCCTCGCGGTGTCGGCGGCGCTGTTCTGGGACCGCCTCGCGGCCATGGTTCTCAACTGGCGGCCATAGCCTCGCCGGCCTCGACACCGAGTTCCAGGGTCTGCAGATCGGAAGGCGGTATGGACGGTCCGGTCAGGCCGCGCCGCGTCAGCCGGATGCGCCAGTCTCCCTTTTCGCCGTCAATCTCGAACAGATTGTACTGCGCGGCGGGTTGTTTGCCGCCCGGCGCCTGGCCGGCGGCGGCGACGCCGACGACTGGGACCTTTACACCGCGAAGCCCGATCTGGAACAGCGACGGCAGATGCGAATGGCCGTGCAGAACAAGCTCGGCGCCATGGCGACGGATGATCTTGTGGAAGCGGGCGATGCCGAACAGCCGCTTGTGCTGGGAAACGGCGCCCCGCACCGGCGGGTGATGGATCATGATCACGCGGAACAGCCCTTGCTTCGCCGTGCTCTCGAGGATCTTGCCGAGCCGCTCCGCCTGCCCCTCCATGAAGAAGCCATTGGCCATGAAGGGCGCCGTGGCGCGCGCCGTCGAGACGCCGATCAGCGCGACATTGCCGCGCACGCGCACATACGGAAAGGCATTGCGATCGACCGGCGTGTTGACACCGTCGCCGCTCATCCACGCCGCCCACGACCGGCAGATCTTGTCGAAGGCACCGGGCACATAGGCATCATGGTTTCCCGGCACGACCGAAACGTCATGCGGCGGCCCCAGCGTCTCGAGCCAGCGTTTGGCCATCTCGATCTCGCCGTCGAGCGCCAGGTTGACGAGGTCGCCGGTGACGGCGAGATGGTCCGGGTTTTGCGCCTTGATGTCGGCGACGATGGCGTCGATGACGGCATCGTGCATGTGGCGGCGGCGATTGCGCTGCCAGTTGACGTAGCCGAGCACGCGCTTGGACGCGAGATCGCGATAGGATACATCGGGGAGCGGCCCCAGATGGACATCGGAAATATGCGCGAGCCTGAACATTCCTCCTTCATAGGCGACGCGCGCGCCCCTTTCCACCCACGGTTTCGCGACTGATGGCGAGCGACGACGAGGCTCCGTTCCGCCAGACTGGCTGGCCGGGTTTGAGGGCCCGCCTGTTCCATCTCTATTTCGTGCTGCGGCGGCCGATGACGCTCGGTGTGCGCGGCCTGATCCACGATGCCGCCACCAATTCCGTCTTCCTCATTCGCCACACCTATGTGCCCGGCTGGCAGCTCCCCGGCGGCGGTGTCGAGGCTGGCGAGACAATGGCCGACGCGCTGGCGCGCGAACTGGCCGAGGAAGGCAACATCGCGCTGACCACGCCACCGGTTTTCAAATCGATGCATTTGAACCGCCGCTCGAGCCGGCGCGACCATGTCGGCTTCTATCTCGTCGAAAATTTCAGCCAGACCGCGCCGAAACTGCCCGACCGTGAAATCGCCGAGGCCGGCTTCTTCCCGCTCGATCGCTTGCCGGAAGGCATGACACCGGCAACGCTGCGGCGGATTGCCGAGGTCTTCGGCGACACGCCAGCATCGCCCTATTGGTAATCAGGCAGCTGCCTTCCCGAATCGCGCTCGGTCGTGCGGCGCGCCATAGTCGAGCTCCGGTCCCACCGGCACGATCCGTTTCGGATTGATCGTTTCGTGACTGCGATAGTAATGCGCCTTGATGTGGTGCAGGCTGACCGTGTCGGCGACACCAGGCACGGAATAGAGATCGCGCAGATAATTCGACAGGTTCGGATAGTCGGCGATGCGGCGCATATTGCACTTGAAGTGGCCGACATAGACCGGATCGAAGCGCACCAGAGTGGTGAACAGCCGCCAGTCGGCCTCGGTGATGCGGTCACCAACCAGATAGCGTTGCCTGGAAAGGCGATCTTCCAGCGCATCGAGCGTCGAAAACAACTCGCCGAACGCTTCCTCATAGGCGGTTTGCGTGGTGGCGAAGCCGGCGCGATAGACGCCGTTGTTGACGTTTGAATAAACCGGCGTGTTGACCGCGTCGATCTCGCCACGCAGGGCATGCGGATAGAAATCGAGGCTTGCGTCGCCCCATTCGTCGAAGGCGGAATTGAGCATCCTGATGATCTCGGAGGATTCGTTGGAGACGATGGTCCGCTCTTTTTTGTCCCACAGCACCGGCACGCTTACCCGGCCGGAATAGGCGGGATCGGCCTTGGTGTAGATCTGATGCAGGAAATCGAGGCCATAGAGCGCGTCGCCGGTGCCGCCGTCCTGCGCCAGGAAGGTCCAACCATCAGCGCCCAGGAAGTGATGGACCACGGACACCGAAATGACGTCTTCGAGCTTTTTCAGCGCCCGAAAGATCAGCGTCCGGTGCGCCCACGGACACGCAAGCGAGACATAGAGGTGATAGCGGCCGGGCTCCGCCTTGAAGCCGCGGCTGCGGCCCTCGGCCGGCGTTCCGTCGCGGGTGATCCAGTCGCGCCATTGCGATTGCGCCCGCACGAATTTGCCGCCGCTGTTCTTGGTTGTGGACGGACGCTCCTGCCATTTGCCATCGACCAGCAATCCCATGGGGTCTCCTTTTCGCGCTCGAACTTCATGTAGGGCGCGAGGCGGCAGGGTGGAAATCCTTCGCGACTGAACAGATCGTCAATCGGCAGGGCCAGCGAACAGGGCTGCGAATCCAGGTTAACGGGGAAGTTGACCGAGGATTGAGGCGAGGTAGTCGGGGCTCCATCCGGCCTTTT